>CAJTQH010000004.1:21713-58894 GCA_910578305.1 uncultured Muribaculaceae bacterium | reverse complement strand
GTGATACTCTGGCACAGTTTCTGTTGAAGCATGAGATGCAGCCGATGACGATAGTGGTGTATGGCGACAGAGAGTATTCGATGCCGTTGTCCGATTCTCAGCGCGAATCGATACTTACTCTCTACCGTTGGGTAAAAGCGATACAGAACGACAAACTGCTACGTATAGAAAAAGAAAAAATCTCCCGACAGACAGAGGTGGCCCGAAATCAGGCTGCCCGCACTGTGAGAGATGAAGAGTAGGGGTATCGGTCTATGATCACTCGTCGGTCGTAATCGATGAAAAACGATTGAGCCGAGCCATACATAGCTGATAGCTGTATTGCAGATCCAGATACTGGGCCTGCGCGTCAATGAAATAATTCAGCTCTAAAAAGTATTCCATGAGTGTGATGTGTCCGCTCTGAAAGGCTTTGTCGAGCAACCGAATGTTATTGTCATCGTCAAGAGCCTTGGCATATCCTTCGATTTCATTGCTCAAAAGCATGGCTTTATGCCAAGTAGCCTTAAGCTCGCTGTCGCGCTCGGAATAAATACGATCGTAGTCGGCCGAATAAGATTCCTGCATATCCTGGGCTGCGCGCACTTTGCCTCGACCGGAGAAGACCGGTAGTGTGAGCGAGACTGAAAAGCCATTGAAACGTTCGCCCATCTCATATTCGTGAGAATAGCCCAAAGAAAAGC
Source organism: uncultured Muribaculaceae bacterium (assembly GCA_910578305.1). GTDB lineage: Bacteria > Bacteroidota > Bacteroidia > Bacteroidales > Muribaculaceae > Paramuribaculum. The sequence goes on along the minus strand of CAJTQH010000004.1, from coordinate 58,211 downwards.
CGGGAAGATTGCTGCGTCGCGCAGTGGTGGCTTTTTGCTGCATGGCCTGCGACATTTTGCGGTTGTAGGCAAGCATCGGATCAAGTCGATGTAGTTGTGAAGTGTATGTGGCAAGGGGTTGTATAGGGGTCAAAGGATACTCTTTGAGTCGTTCTATAACATATGAGCAATCCGCACTGCTACTTAATTGGGATAGGCGGTAAATGGCATCAGACAAGGTGGTTGCGGCTTCGTTCATACGCCGAACCGCAGATAGCCGTTCAATTTTAAGTTTGTTGATGTCAAGTAGTGAGATCTCGCCGAGCTCATATCCACGCTTATAGACTTTGGTCAGAGAGTCGATACGTCGCACCGAAGATGTATGAAGTTCGACCAGTTTGTGCCCGTGTATTATGTCAATCATTGCGCTCTTGATCTCAAGCATGGCATCGAGTACATTGCTCTGGTGCAGGCTGGTGAGTGCGGATTCATTGAGCCGGATCTCTTTTTTGCGGGATCCGTAGACTCCGGGCCAGTCGAAACTCTGTGATACTTCGATGCCCCACTTGGTGCCTATGCCATGTTGTCCCCACAGGTGTGAAAAACCAACTTCAGGATCGGGCAGATTGTTTTCGGTTGACAATTCCGACTGTTGAGCGAGCCGATGCGGAGATATTATTATTGTTTACAGCCACTTCTTGCACCAGTTTGTCGAGATCGGTCTGAGAATGCGCGCATATTGCGCCACTGAGCATGACTGGGAGTATATATGGTATTATTTTCATTTTTCTTTACGATTTGACAGATAATATATTACCGGAACGATAAAAATATTGAGAAGGGTGGATGTGAGCAGACCACCAAGAATGACCAATGCCATGGGCGATTGAATCTCGTTGCCGGGCTCGCCTCCACGCAATGCAAGCGGTATCAGAGCAAGGGCAGATGTCAGAGCGGTCATGATGATCGGGTTGAGACGGTCGGTTGATCCATGAATGATGCGCTGTGTGAGCGATTCGCCGGATTGCTGCAGGTGGTTGTAGCGCGACATCAGAAGCATGCCATTGCGTGTGGCTATGCCCATGAGTGAAATGAATCCGATGATGGCCGGAATGTTTATCTCACTACCGGTGAAGACAAGAATCAGGATGCCTCCAATCAGAGCCAATGGCATGTTGATCAGGATAATGAGCGATTGAGAGATGCTGCGGAATTCCTGATACAGCAGTATGAATATGAGTAGAAGCGCTGCCAATGACGCAATGGCAAGAGTGCGCGATGCAGCTGCTTCGCTTTCAAATTGTCCGCCATAGGATATGTAGTATCCTTCAGGTAATTTGACAGACGAGTCGATGGCTTTGCGGATATCGTTTACAGCTCCGCGCAGATCCGAGCCATCAAGATTGGCCGAAACTACTATGCGACGACTGACATTCTCGCGGTTGATGGTGTTGGGACCTGTAGTCGACACAATTTCGGCAACAAGACCCAAGGGCACTTTGCCCTGATTGCTGTCGATCATCATCTCGGAAAGTGAGGCTATGCTGCCACGCGAAACGTCATCGACTTTAAGGGTTATGTTGTAGGGAATTCCTTTTTCAAAGACTTGAGAAACGACTTCTCCTGCAAGCATGGTATTTATGAAAGTAGCAAATTGCTCATTGGTTATGCCGTAACGGCTCAGCATCTCGCGACGTGGACGTATGTCTATTTGCGGACGTCCGATTTGTTGCTCGATGTTGATGTCTACTATGCCGCTGACTCCGGATATGGATTGCTTTACTTCCTGAGCCGTGGTGTATAGACGGTCGAGATCATCGCCGAATATCTTGATAGCTATTTGGGCTTCTGTGCCAGACAGCATGGCATCAATACGATGTGATATCGGTTGGCCGATCTCTATGTTGGTTCCGGGGATGTGAGATAGCTTTTCGCGCAATTCTCTTACCATCTCCGAACGGCTTCGTGATGACAATACGTAGGGAGCCTCAATTTCAGAAGTATTTACTCCGAGAGAATGTTCATCGAGTTCGGCACGGCCGGTCTTTCTGGCTACGGTCCGGATCTCCGGAATGGATAGGATGATCTTCTCAGCCTCCATGCCTATACGGTCGCTCTCTTCGAGCGATACGCCCGGCATAGTGCTCACATTGATAGTGAGCGAGCCTTCATTGAACGAAGGCAGAAAACTTCGTCCCAATGTGGGTAAAAGTGCGAGTGCTCCCAGAAATAACGTTGCTGTCACGAATATAGCAAGCTTGCGGTGTGACATGATCCATCGTAAACCTACTATATACCATGAATTGATCTTATGGGTGAGCCAGGGATCTGACATGGATTTGGAGTCCGCTTTATTGTTTGAAAGCAGGTAGCTGCACAATACGGGGGTGATGGTGAGTGCGACCACGGTGGACGCTACGAGCGATACAATGAAAGAGATACCCAGTGGAACGAGCATGCGTCCTTCGATACCACTAAGGAAAAACAGTGGCAGGAAGCTGGCAATGATGATGAGAGATGAATTGAGTATAGGAAGTCGAACTTCGCGTGAGGCTTCAAATACTACTTTAATCAGTGGCAAACGTGATTCGGCCGGTAGTGCGTAATTCTGACGAAGTCTTTTGTAGACATTTTCCACATCAACTATTGCATCGTCGACCAGCGATCCGATGGCAATGGCTATACCTCCGAGGGTCATGGTGTTGATGGTTATACCAAGAAGGTTGAGTGTCAAAAGTGTGACTATTATTGACAGGGGAAGGGCTACAACTGAAATAAGGGTAGTGCGGAAGTTCATGAGAAATACAAACAACACTATGATAACAAACAGGGCGCCTTCGAAAAGTGATACCTGTAGATTGGATATCGATGAGTCAATGAAATCGCTCTGACGAAATATGTCGGTGGAAATAGTTATGTCGGAGGGCAGGGTAGGCTTAAGATCCGATAGTGTATGGTCTATTTTTTCAGTCAGCCCGATAGTGGATGTCGCCTGCTGCTTGGTGACTGTCAGGAGCACAGCCTTGCGGGCTTCTTTAGAGCCAAGACCGAGCCTTGGATTCTCTGCCCCGACTGTCACAGTTGCGATATCGCTTATTGTTACTACTCCGCGACTATCGCTGCGAACCACACTATGTCCGATGTCTTCAACTGATGATGTGTGGATGTCGCCTTTTATGATGTATTCATTGCCGAAATCGTAGATAATACCTCCCGACGCATTGGCATTGAGAGCAGAAGCGGCACTTCGGACTTCGTCAAGGGTTATGTCGAGATACCGCATGCGGTCAGGGTGAAGCAATATCTGGTATTCGGCCACGTCTCCGCCAATTACAGAAACTTGAGAAACACCTCCTAAGGCCAATAGCCGGGGGGCTATGATGCGGTCAGCTATAGTGCGAAGATCGGTAAGCGATGTGCTGTCGGATGTGAGTCCTATGATCATGATCTCGCCAAGAATGGATGCCTGGGGTCCAAGAGTTGGAGTCCCAGCACCGGGCGGAAGCACGTCGGTGACAGATGTTAGTTTTTCAGATACTATCTGGCGGGCATGATAAACATCAGTGTCCCATCCGAATTCAACCCATACTACTGAAAATCCAGTAGCGGATGACGAGCGCACGCGACGAACATCGGCCGCACCGTTGAGTGCGGTCTCAATAGGGAATGTGATCATTCGCTCCACTTCTTCAGGAGCATATCCCGGTGCTTCAGTCATGACTACAACCGTAGGTGCGTTGAGATCCGGAAATATATCGATGTCTGTACGCATCATAGAGATACATCCCCAAAGCATCAGCACACAGGTTATGAGTAATATGACAATGCGGTTGGAAAGCGAAAATCGAATAATATGGTCAAGCATGATGTTTTCAATGATTATGTGAATGTCCTGGAGGCACAGCTCCGCTTATTTCTGCAAGTTTTACCATCATGGCTCCTTCAACGACTACATTGTCTCCAACGTTTAGCCCCGATTCTATACGGGTGTGTGTGCCATTGGTTATTCCGAGGTGTATTTTGCGTTTCTCATATCCGTGATCGCTCGTTTTGACGTAGGCAAAGTAGTTGCCTTGCTGTTCTACAATGGCTTTGGTAGGAATGGCTATTACATCTTCCACATTGGCTCCGATGAGATATATCTCTACAAAACCTCCTGCCGAGAGTGATCCATCGTTATCGAAGGTGAAATATACGGGAATATATCCGGCAGAAGCAGCAATATTCGGAGAATCTACTCTCTTGCCGTTGAGAGAATCAAGCGATATCCAAGAATCTGTGTATGGCGCTCTGACGCTTGCTCCGTCGATTTCATGAAGTATCTGACGGTATTTTTCTGGCAGGTCGGCACGAAGGGTGAGCGTAGCGTTTTTGCTGATTGTGGCTATTGGAGTTCCGGCTTCGACATAGTCGCCGGTCTTTACCGACAGACCGGTGATGACTCCTGCGATGGGCGATGTGCAGCGCCCGGATGATGCAGATGAACTGTAAGCGGCTTTGGCGGATTCGTAAGCTGCCAATGCTGCATTGTATTCCTTTCGGGTTACAATGCCGTCCTCTAAAAGAGGTGTCAGCCGGTCAAGTTCCTTTTTGGCAGCGTTGAGCGTGACACGGGCTGCCGCATTGGGATCGCCACCGGAAATGTTCGACGATGAGACATTTGCAATGGATTGGCCTCTTTTGATAGTCGCCCCCTCGGTAATATTTGAATATAAGGTAACTATGCCGGGGGTGGGGGAGCTGACGGTTGCTATGTCGGACGACGAATTGATTATCTTTCCTGACACTCTTATGGCATCATTGAACGGTTGCAGAGAGATGGTCTGTGTCTTTATGCCAAAACGTTTGGCATCATCAGGCTCAACTACAATTTCTTCGTCGTGAGTGTCTGTGGCATTATGTTCGTTAGTTGAATGTGAGTGTGTATCATTACCATGCTCATTGTTGTGTTCTTGTTCGGAGTGTCCGGATGCGTGATCATGATTGCCATCGTTTTGGTGACTGCATGATGTGCTGATTGCTATAGCCATAGCTATAAAAGAAGCTGTGGCATAGTGTTTTATGCTCATTTCTAAGAAGTGGTTGTTAAAAATAGATTGACAAAAAATAGATTAACTCAAAAGATATGGGATTGCGAACAATGTATTTATTCGCAGTGAGTTATATATTGTCGGAGAACCTCTTGGGGCTATAATAGACCGGTAACCGGAGGTAAGAGGTGTTGATAACGGGACTTGCCAATAGGTATTTATCAGTAGTACAGGAGAGTATGATGCTTTTGCGATGGACTCTGGCATGAATGACGGAATCCGATTTTGACTTGCCGGTTGTGAGTGTGTGTCTGAGTCATTAGCATTTATGCATAGCTGCATCAGATGCTCGGAGCAAGAAGAGTGTCCATGATCGCAATGATTGCCGGGAATGTCAAGCATCGACGCTGACTGTTGATTACAATTGTGTGAATGATGACATTTGTGAGAATTATCGGTGAACATGTGCATGCATATCGTACCATCAGTATCATGGTGGTGATACTGAAGTATGATGTTGACAGAAAGTAATGTCAGCATCAGTATTGATATGTGTTTATAAAAATTGCTCACGAATACTTAAGTAAATTCCTACTGCAAATGTAACAAATAATTTAGCAGATTCCAATACTTAAGATGCGGTAATGATAATACTGACTGATAGATGTAAAGGATTGATCAAATTTTATAAATACAAAAATCCCATAATCGGCATTATGTTAAATAGGAGTTGGCGAGATATCAACTACTCTCATATATTATAATTATTATAGTCCAAGACGAGCATCATACCATAAGATTAACACAATTGAAAAATGTATTATATTTGTGTGATTTAGAAAGAAAAATGTATTTTTCTTTCTGTTTGTTCTTTCTTTTATTCATTTATTTTATGGTTCTATATTGCGCCAGCACGCGCAACACCTTTTCTCGTTTTCTAAGGAATTATTGACACAATTAAAAAATGTGTTATTTTTGTGTCTAAATTTTATAAATTTCATTTGAATAATTCTTCAGTATATGATACTTTCATTTCTTTATTTTCTTCTTTTCGCTATTCTCGTATTTTTTCTCTGTCGTTATCTTAATAGTATTACCCGCAATGATAATGAAGATTAAATATTTGCTCTGGCTAATCGGATAATCTGATGTTTGCACACTGCCCTATTACAGCTATGATATCATTTATTTTAAGTATTGTGGGATATTTGGGATAGCAGTATCTTTGTCTCAATAACCAGACACGTCTGACCTATTTTAACTAATATGATTGATACGAAGAAGAAGTATACTGCCGTCAGCAATATGAGGGATCTCATACGTGATAATGTCATGCTGTTGCCAGCAATAAGTCGGTTTGATATAGCATTTGGATTTGGAGATGCCACAATTACACAGATATGTGACAGTAATGCTGTAGATGTAACGACGTTTCTGTGTGTATGCAATCTCCTGAGCGGATACGGCTATGATCAATCAGATATATCGCTCAAATCGTTAATGAGTTATCTGAAACGGGCTCACTCTTCATTTCTGGATGTCGAATTACCCAAAATCAGATATCATCTTATTGATGCAATAAATTATACCGATTCAAATGAAGTGGCCTTACTTCTCATTAATTTTTTCGATGATTATGTTGTAGAAGTCAGGAAACACATGGAATATGAGAATGAGGTTATATTCAGATACGTCAACAAGCTTCTGCAGGGTAAGGTTGATGAAGACTTTAACATAACTCATTACTCCACCAATCATAGTGACACTGTCACTAAACTCAATGAACTGAAGGATATATTCATCTATCATTATAAGCAGAAAGACAATGCCAGACTTAGTGGAGTTTTGCTTGATATAATAATTCTTGAGCGTGATATGTTATCACATTTCGATGTTGAAAGCAAGCTGTTCATACCTGCAGTAGAAGACCTTGAACGAAAATTGCGTAGCACAATGCCAAACGTGTCGGATGAAGAGTCTGTGAAAGACGAAAATACGATGATGGTCGATGTGCTGACGGAGCGGGAAAAAGAAATAATCAGCGAGATTGCCAAAGGGAAACTAAATAAAGAGATTGCAGATAATCTGTGTATTTCGGTGCATACAGTGGCTACGCATCGTAGAAATATAAGTGCGAAACTTGACATTCATTCTACTGCCGGTCTTACGATATTTGCTATAATCAACCATCTGGTGGACGTGAATGAGGTTAAGCCAATATAGTAGGCGTAATTGGGTGAATATCAAATTTTAATTTTGGCGTGTTGAATGGCTGGCTCCTTCGGCGGCGACTGCCCGTTGATGGGTTGCGATAGTTTGTTGGTAGCTATATTTTGTAATGTGGCTGTTATGGTGTAATTTTGTGGAGGAAATCAATTAACTTCAATTATTCAGTATGTCAAAGATAGGATCAGTAATGACCCCGGCAGGACGCAAGGCATTGCTTCTTGGGAGTGGAGAATTAGGCAAAGAAGTCGCCTTGGAACTTCAGCGTTATAATGTGGAGGTCGTGGCATGTGACCGATATGCAAATGCTCCCGCTATGCAGGTCGCTCATAAGAGTTATGTATTTAATATGCTTGACGGTGAAGAACTCCGTAAGGTGGTGGAAATTGAAAAACCGGATCATATTATTCCAGAAGTGGAAGCAATTGCTACGAGTGAACTTGTGAAACTTGAATCTGAAGGATATCATGTAACACCGACTGCCAAGGCAGCGTGGCTCACTATGAATCGCGAGGGAATACGCCGACTTGCTGCAGAAGAACTTGACGTCAAGACTTCGCCCTATCGTTTTGCATCGACTTTTGACGAGTTTAAGGCTGCTATTGATGAGATCGGCATGCCATGTGTCATAAAGCCAATTATGAGTTCATCCGGTCATGGACAGAGTGTGGTCAAGACTGCCGATGATGTGGAAAAATCGTGGAAAATAGCTCAGGAAGGTGGACGTGCAGGAGCCGGACGAGTGATTGTAGAAGGTTTTGTCAACTTCGATTACGAGATAACATTGCTTACCGTGCGCAGTGTGTCTGGTACCAAATTCTGTGAACCGATCGGACATATTCAAGTCGATGGAGACTATCGTTATTCATGGCAGCCTCAGGCCATGAGTCCTATTGCACTGAGCAAGGCGCAGGAGGTAGCTAAGAAGGTTACGGATGCTCTGGGCGGATATGGCATATTTGGCGTGGAATTGTTTATCAAGGGTGACGACGTTATATTCAGTGAAGTGTCGCCTCGTCCGCACGATACCGGCATGGTGACCATGATATCACAGGATCTCAGCGAATTTGGCCTGCATGCCCGTGCGCTACTTGGTCTGCCAGTGCCGGAAATTCGTTTTTACGGCCCTTCAGCATCACGCGCCATTGTGGTTGAAGGGGATACCGACAAGATTGAAATGGACAATCTTGAGAAAGTGCTTGAAGAGCCCGGTGTACAGATCCGAATATTCGGTAAGCCTGAAATCAAGGGGCATCGTCGCATGGGTGTGATATTGGCTACAGCTGATACGGTCGAGGATGCCAGAGAGAAAGCATCACGAGCCTATAATAATCTTGTGGTTAATGTTCTTCCAAGATAAAGAAACGATATTAAATTGATATATAATAACAAAGCCGTCGGAATTCCGACGGCTTTGTTATTATTATTTGGTTCTGCTTCAATGGTCTAATCTTCAGTGTTTTTCTCTTCGTAATCTTTGAGTAGTTTTTCCTGAACATCGCCGGGGACGAGTTCGTAAGAGGCAAACTTCATGGAGAAAGAAGATCGTCCTCCGGTAATAGAGCTGAGAGCAGTTGAATAGCTTGACATTTCTTTCAGAGGCACTTTGGCAGATATCTTTTCAAATCCGTTTTCGCTTGACATACCCATGATGATAGCTCTACGGCCTTGAAGATCGCTCATTACGTCACCCATTACATCGCCGGGAACCATTACTTCCACATCATAAACCGGCTCGAGAACTTTCGGGTTGGCATTACGGAATGCTTCGCTGAATGCATTGCGTCCGGCCAGGCGGAACGATATTTCATTGGAATCAACCGGATGCATTTTACCATCATAAATACATACTCTTACATCGCGGGCATAAGAGCCTGTGAGCGGGCCCTGCTCCATGCGGTCCATTAGGCCTTTGACAATGGCGGGGATGAATCTGGCGTCAATGGCGCCACCTACGATACAGTTGCACACAACAAGTTTACCGCCCCATTGTAAGGGTATTTCCTGAGTGTCGCGAACGTTCATCTTGAATTCCTGATTGCCAAAACGGTATGTATCCGGAGCGGGCATACCTTCGGTATACGGTTCAATGATTATATGTACTTCACCGAACTGACCAGCCCCACCCGACTGCTTTTTATGGCGATAGTCGGCACGAGAAGCCTTGGTGATAGTTTCGCGATAAGGAATCTTGGGTTCTTCGAATATGATAGGCAGTTTGTCATTGTTTTCGACTCTCCATTTAAGAGTGCGGAGGTGGAATTCGCCCTGTCCCGAAAGGATAGTCTGCTTGAGTTCTTTAGACTGAACAACTTCCCAGGTGGGATCCTCCTCGTGCATGCGGGTGAGAATTCCGGCGAGTTTTTCAGCGTCGCTTTCAGTCACAGGACGAATTGCACGCTGATATTTCGGTGCGGGATATTTGATGAAGTCAAATGCGTAGTCACAGCCTTTCTCATCAAGAGTGTTTCCGGTTCGGGCATCTTTCAATTTTACGGTCGCGCCTATGTCTCCGGCACAGAGTTTGTCAACAGGAGTCTTGATTTGGCCGCATACACAGAATATCTGAGCAATGCGCTCCTTGCTGTCGCGGCTCACATTGTCAAGGTCTACGCCCGGAGTAAGAGTGCCGGACATAACTTTGAAATAACTTACTTCACCTATGTGTGGTTCTACTGTAGTCTTGAACATGAACAGGCTCAGCGGTCCGTTGCTGTCGGGCTTGATTTCTTCTCCGGCTGTATTTACAGGGGCAGGCATGTCTTCAACAAACGGCACTACATTGCCGAGGAATTCCATCATGCGGCGTACGCCCATGTCTTTTGCGGCACTGACACAGAATACCGGGTATATCGATCGGTCTACCAATCCTTTGCGTATGCCTTCGCGCATTTCATCCTCTGTCAGGTGACCCTGGTCGAAGAACTTTTCCATAAGAGTCTCATCATTTTCAGCCGCAGCCTCAACGAGTTTTTGGTGCAGATCCTGTGCGCGTTCCATTTCTTCGGCAGGAATATCCTCAATTGTGGGTACACCACCGTCCGGCCCCCATGAATATTTCTTCATTAGCAGTACGTCGATCATGGCGTTAAATGAGGCTCCAGTGCTTAGCGGATATTGTACAAGTACTATCTTATTGCCGAAAATGTCTTTCATCTGATCCACGACATTCTCAAAATCCGCCTTTTCTCCGTCAAGCTGATTGAGCGCGAATATCACAGGTTTATTAAGGCTTGAGGCTGTGCGGAATATATTCTGTGTTCCAACTTCAACACCATACTGAGAGTTGATCACTATCACGCCGGTGTCGGTTACATTGAGTGCGGTTATCGCGTTACCCACAAAATCGTCGGCACCCGGGCAATCGATAACATTGAGTTTTTTATTCAGAAATTCAGCATAGAAGATTGTTGAGAATACAGAATATCCATATTCTTTTTCAACAGGAAAATAATCGCTTACGGTATTTTTAGCATCAATTGTACCTCTACGTTTTATAACTCCACACTCGTAAAGCATAGCTTCAGCAAGTGTGGTTTTACCTGATCCCTTGCTGCCGAGCAAGGCTATGTTTTTAATTTCATTGGTTTGATAAACTTTCATGTTATCAGATGTTTTAGTAATGAATATTTTAGTTTCTCATGAAAAAAGCAGGTAAGAAGCTTTTTCGACCGCAAAATAGGAATTTTTTTTGATAGTTCGCATTTTGATTTTTATGTTGCACAACAGGATTTTGATATTTTGGCTTCCTTTGGCTGCAAATTTTAATAAGCCGTAAAAAATGGCTAACTTTGGCACAGAATTTGTAGCGTGGAATAGCGCACATATTATTATATTCAGTACAATTAGGGTATGAAAGATAACAAAGAGCATATATTATCGCTTGGCCAGATAGAGATAAATACCGCGCAGCTGGAGGGTCTGGAGTTCCCGGAACAGCTTCCGGTGCTGCCTACCAGAGATTTTGTGATGTTTCCTGGGGTGACATTCCCGATTTCCCTTGGCCGTGACAGTTCGATTGCCACGGCTGAGAAAGCATCGCGCGGAGGATCGTTAATATGTATTTTGTGCCAGCATGATGCCAATGATGAGTGTCCGCGCATACCGGTCGACTTATATAAATATGGAGTCGTGGCAAAAGTGATACGTATATTCGATATACCTGACGGGCCTAAAACGGCTATATTGCATGCCATAAAAAAGGTTATGGTGACAGGCGAAGGTGTAGAGCCGGGTACGGTTACGGTCAATTATATTGAAGAGATTGAGCCTCGCGATAGTGACAAGGAATTTGCGGCTCTGGCACAGTCGGTACGAAACACAGCTTTGAGTATCTTGCGCAAGACTATCGACGGGCCTAACGAATTGTCGTTTAATCTCGAAAATATAGAGAGCCCCGTGATGGCTATAAATATGGTGGCCACACATACTCCCATGTCGCCGAAAGTGAAACAGGAGCTACTGAAGTTGCGTTCTGTTAAGGAGCGTGGTTATCGCTTGCTGACAGAGCTTGCCAGCAATGAGCAGATGGTGGATCTGACGCGTGATATCCAGGAGCGCACAAAGCGTATTCTCACCGAGAATCAGAAGGCCAATTTCCTTCAGACTCAGATGGAGGCTATCCGTCAGGAACTTTACGGAGATGACGACGAAGCCACAAAATTTCGCAAGAAAGCATATGAACTGAACATATCCGATGAAGTTCGTGATATATTTGATCGTGAAATAGACAAACTGTCTCGACTCAATCCTCAGAGTCCGGATTATTCCGTACAGTACGGATATCTTGAACTGCTGGTTAGTCTGCCATGGAATAATCCTGATGAATTAAACAAAGATCTGATTAAGGCAGAGGATATCCTCAATGCCGACCACTACGGTCTTGAAAAAGTGAAAGAACGCATTATTGAGCAGATTGCAGTGATGATGAACCGACCAGACGGCAAGTCCCCTATTCTGTGTCTTGTAGGAGCTCCGGGCGTGGGAAAGACCTCACTTGGACAATCGATTGCCAAAGCACTCGGACGCAAATACCAGAGGGTTTCGCTTGGCGGTCTGCATGACGAATCGGAGATAAGAGGACATCGTCGAACTTATATCGGAGCAATGCCAGGACGTATTATCGATGCCATGAAGCGTGCCGGATCGTCAAATCCGGTGCTTCTGCTCGATGAGATCGACAAGATAGGCAATGACATAAAAGGCGATCCGGCAGCAGCATTGCTTGAAGTGCTTGATCCGGAGCAGAACTGTCACTTCCATGACAATTATGTAGATGTGGACTATGACCTGTCGAATGTGCTGTTCATAGCTACAGCCAATACACTCGCCACTCTGTCACAGCCGCTGCTTGACCGAATGGAGATTATAGACATTTCTGGATATCTTCAGGAAGAAAAGGTGCAGATCGCACGCAGGCATCTGATACCGCGCATACTTGCCGAAAACGGATTCAAAGCAAGTGAGCTGAAGTTTTCTAACGAAGCCATAGAAAAGATAATAGAGAATTATACTTCGGAGAGCGGAGTGCGTCAGCTTGAAAAGAAACTTGCCGCTGTGGTACGGAAAGTGGTGCTGAAGAAAATGCGTGGTCAGAAAGTGCCACGGACAATTAATGCCACACGTGTGCGTGAATGTCTCGGCGTGGAAGAGAGAATACATGGCCGATATGAAAATAATGATTATGCGGGAGTGGTGACTGGCCTTGCATGGACTGCCGTGGGCGGAGAAATACTCTTTGTGGAGGCATCGCTGGCAAAAGGCAAAGGAGAAAAACTGACTCTTACGGGCAATCTTGGCGATGTGATGAAAGAGTCGGCGGTGATAGCGTTGCAGTATGTCAGATCGCATAGCGCTGAACTTGGTGTTGATCCGGAGATTCTGAATCACTATACGCTGCATCTGCACGTGCCGGAAGGTGCGATCCCAAAGGACGGCCCTTCGGCCGGCATCACAATGGCCACGGCTATAGTCTCAGCTCTGACGCAGTGCAAGGTGCGCGAACGTGTAGCCATGACCGGCGAGATCACTCTTCGGGGAAAGGTGCTTCCGGTAGGAGGTATAAAAGAGAAGATCCTCGCTGCAAAACGTGCCGGGATCGACACAATAATTTTGTCTGCTGACAACAGAAAAGATATAGAGGACATACCTGCTGTTTATCTGGAGGATATGAAGTTTGTCTACGTGTCTGATGTGCGTGATGTGATAAAGCATGCCATACTCACGGAGAAGGTGCCCTCCCCCATGATTTTTGATGTGTCGGATAAATGACAATACGAATAAATTAAAGAAATTTTTCCATAATTCAATCAAAATACTTATTTTTGCACTTTAAGTAAATGATTGTCCAAACTAATATTATAGAATAATGGGAACTCGTAAACTGAAAATCAGAGACTTGACTATGCGCGACGGACAGCAGTCGCTGTTTGCCACACGTATGAGCCAGGCTACTATCGACCGATTGTTGCCTCTGTATGAGAACGCCGGTTTTTATATAATGGAAGTATGGGGTGGTGCTATCCCAGACTCTGTGATGCGTTATCTTGATGAATCTCCGTGGAATCGTCTACGTAAGGCCAGCGAGGCTATGAAAGGAAAGTCTCTTCTGTCGGCGCTTTCTCGCGGACGTAATCTATTCGGTTATGTTCCTTATCCCAACAGTGTGCTTGAGGGTTTTTATAAGGAGGCTATCAAGAACGGCCTTAATGTGATGCGTATCTTTGACGCACTCAATGATATCGACAATATTAAGGAATCAATCCGTCTGATCAACGAACTCGGCGGTATTGCCGACGGTGCTGTATGCTATACCGTAGACCCCAAAGAAGATGTTGTAGAGAAAAAAGGCGGATTTTTCAAGCGCCTGTTCGGTGGCAAGCAGGAAGCTCCTGAAAAGATATTTACCGATGATTACTTTGTGGAAAAAGCCAAGGCCATGGAGGCTTTGGGCGCAAAGATCATTACACTTAAGGATATGGCAGGTCTGGTCAATCCTCTGCGTGCCGCGTCCATAATCTCCCGACTGAAACAGGAGGTTAAGGTCGATATTGACTTCCACACACACTGTACTCCAGGCTATGGTCTTGCTTCGTCAGTGATGGCTATGCTTCACGGTGTTGACATTCTGGATACCAATATATGGTGGTTTGGCGGCGGATCGGCTGCTCCAGCACTTGAACTCATATATGTGTTTGCCAACCGTATGGGTATCGAAGTAGACGTGAACATGGAAGCCGTAGGCAAGATACGCAACGAATTGCTCAACGCCCGCAAGGAACTTGCCGAATTTGATCTGATGGATAAGATGCCGCGCGACTTCAATCCGCCTACCGATGAACTTCCTGCAGACGTGTCGGCTCAGTTTGACACTGCGATAGCATGTGCCAAGGCCAATGATGAAGAAGGCCTGTTGGCGGCATGCCATGCAATTGAGTCGTATTTCGGTTTCCCCAAGCCCAATGAACTGGTGAAGAATGCAGAGGTCCCCGGTGGTATGTATTCCAATATGGTGGCTCAGCTGAAGCAATTCCAGATGCTTGATAAACTTGACGAAGCCATGAGTCTTATCCCGAAAGTACGCCGTGATGCCGGTCTTGTTCCCCTGGTTACTCCTACCAGTCAGATTGTGGGTAGCCAGGCCGTGAACCTTGTGCTTGACCGTCAGAAAGGAAATGCGGATTACACCAATTCGTCCAAGCAGTTTATATCTCTGATCAAGGGTGAATACGGACACACGCCGGTGGCTATTGATCCTGCTTTCCGTGAGCAGATCACCGGTAGCGCGGAAGAAAAGCCTTATGATGTAGCTTCGTATAACGAACCTGAAAATCCGGTACTCCCCGAATATGGCAATGTACCGTTGGCTTCTAATGATGAAGAGTATCTTCTGCTGGAACTTCTGCCCACTGTTGCCAACGGATTTCTACGCAAACGTCGTGCCGAAGAATTCCAGGCTCAGAATGCCGCTGCATCTGATGCCGCCGCAAAAGAAAAAGCAAAAGAACCGGAAGAGCCGATTACCGGTGAATTGCTTTCGGCTCCTATGGGCGGTCGCATCATCAAGATCAACGTTAAAGCCGGTCAGGCAGTGAAGGCTGGAGAAGTCCTTCTGGTGTATGAGGCAATGAAGATGGAAAACGATGTTACGGCAGAAAAAGACGAAGTGGTTAAGCGAGTATTTGTGAAACAGGACGAAATAGTCGGTACGGATGCTCCCCTGATTGAGTTCGCCGACTGATAAAATATGAATCAAAGAAGCATTAGCGCAAATAAAATTGCGCTAATGCTTTGTCAATTAAATAATAATGCCTAAATTTGCAGGCCATTACGAAATGTCGCCTTACCAGCGTATTTTACAACACTTTGATTAACAAACGATTACTAATAGCAAAATGAAAAAAGACATTCATCCTTCCAACTATCGCGAAGTAGTTTTTAAAGATATGTCAAATGAAGAAATCTTCATTACTCGTTCCACAATCGCCACAAAAGAAACAATCGAGGTGGATGGCGTGACTTATCCTTTGGTTAAGCTTGAAATCACCAGCTCCTCACACCCCTTCTTCACCGGCAAGCAGAAGCTTGTTGACACCGCAGGTCGTGTGGATAAGTTCATGAGCCGTTATGGCAACCGCAAAAAGAAGTAACCTAATACCTCTATAATTCACAGAATCCCGGGTCAGCCAACTCGGGATTTTTTTATGTAAATAATCCTCACAATGAAAGCATATACATATTTAAAAGAAGGCGAACTTGGATGGGCCGACAAGCCATGTCCGACAATTCAAACGCCGACAGATGCCATAGTACGTGTGACACTGAGTAGTATTTGTTCGTCAGACTTACATATTAAGCACGGTGCTGTGCCGAGAGCATTGCCGGGGATTACACTCGGCCATGAGATGGTAGGCGTGGTGGAATCGGTTGGTGACGATGTCAGGACGGTCAAACCCGGCGATCGGGTGACGGTGAATGTGGAGACCTATTGCGGACATTGCTTTTTTTGTGATCATGGATACGTCAATAATTGTTCTGATCCGGACGGTGGCTGGGCTCTCGGTTGTCGTATCGATGGTGGTCAGACGGAATATGTGCGTGTCCCGTATGCCGACTGCGGATTGAATCGTATTCCCGATAGTGTCAGTGACGAGCAGGCTCTGTTTGTGGGAGATATTTTGGCCACAGGTTATTGGGCTGTGAAGATTTCAGATATGAAGGCCGATGATACGCTTCTGATAATTGGTGCCGGCCCTACCGGATTGTGTGCACTGATATGTGCGAGACTCAGATCGCCGGGAAAGATCATAGTATGTGAGCGCTCTGCCGAACGAATGGAGTTTGTGCGCAAGCATTATCCTGAAGTCATAGTCACCACTCCCGAGGAATGCATAGAAACGGTGATGGCCAACAGCCTGCATGGCGGAGCCGATGTGGTGATGGATATAGCAGGTGATGATAGTTCGTTTGATCTGTCATGGCGGTGTGCACGCCCGAATGCCACTGTGGTTATTGTGGCTCTGTATGATAAACCACAGTTGCTTCCCCTCCCCTTGATGTATGGTAAAAATCTCACCTTTAAGACCGGCGGTGTCGACGGATGTGACAGCGCAGAGATACTGGATCTTATATCACAAGGAATAATTGATACGCTTCCGCTTATAACGCATCACGTCCCGTTAAGCCGCATAGATGAAGCTTACCGCATGTTTGAGAACAAACTCGATGGCGTGATCAAGATAGCCGTGCATCCATGACGCCTTGGTGTATGTCAGATGACAAAATGGAGAAAGTGGCTTATAAAGGACGGATTAAAGATCAAAAATAATGGTTAAATTCGCACATGAACAATTAAATCAAATAATATGATGCGAAAAATATTGTCCACTTTAGCATTTGTAGTGCCGGTGATGGTTTTTGCAAAGTCATACGATGAGCAAATTGGAGGCGCTATAAATACAGGCGACTGGTTTGCTCTGGATTCAATTTATAGCGTGGCGCCCAAAGATTCGATTCATCCGTTTCTTGACGCCTTTACCCGTGGCATGTTAGGCAATCGGTTTAATCGTCCAGATGTTTCCATACCGGCATTTGAGGAACTGCTCCAATCTCATAATGCATATCTTGACATTCAAAATTTTCTGAATTCAGCTGTGATGCTTTCTATGGATTACAGTCGGATAGGCGAAAATGCTAAAGCCGCATCTTTGCTGAGTTCAGTGCTTGAAGCAACAAGATCCCAGCTTGATACGGCTGCAATCGAGGCCATGCAGAGATATGTCGACCAGTATTCGGCTCTGTCGGCTTATAGACCCTATACTGTTTCTTTTGAAAAAGAGATCGGGACTATTCCATTCAGAATAGCACAAGTGGGTAATGTAAGACATGACACTATGTTGATGTATCTTGAAAATTCCTCTGTAAACGGGAAGAGTGTGGATATAGTGTTTGATACCGGAGCGGGAGTAAACATGATTTCGGATTCATTGGCAACGGTACTTGGTCTTATCCCGATCAATGCTTACAATAATGTATCCGGAATGGGAGTGCAGAAAGCGGGGTATGCTATGGCGCGTGAACTTAAGATAGGAGGTGTCATGGTATATGATGTGCCGTTTTGTGTCATGTCGTTTGCAACCGGCAACGCATCGTACGGCTCTCTGAACAGTAATTTTTTCAAGGCAAATAAGGATTACATCATATCTCGTGGTAAATTGGACACTTTGCGCATGGCCGGAATAGGCGGAGTACATGTGTCGGAATGCTATCAGGTTCCGGATATGGCAATTGAACTTGGTGGTTCTGTTCTAACCATACCGCAACTGAGTGTGAATATGCAGGATCCTGCCGGATATGACTACGAGTGTGTGCTCGGCCTCAAATCGTTGATGCGATTCGGGAAAATACGATTCAATATGGTGGATTTCACTCTTTCGACGTTTCCGAGCAATATGTCTGCACAGACTTCTGCCGAGTATGTTTTTCCTGAATTCAAGATTGATAAGCTGAAAAAGCCGACCTTGCTTCAGTCCATAGGCTGTGTTGCTGTGTCTGTGGCCAACGGACTGCTTAATGTCAATGCGCCTACATTCCCTGATCTATAGGCTTAATTGTAGTGTTGCCTACAATACTATCGGGGGGCTGCAGTCATGGCAGTCCCCTGTTTGTTTTCGGAAATTAAATTCAGTCTTGCCGGGAACTTTTTTAGAAAATGAGCAACTAATATTGTAAAAGGAATAAAATGAGAAATAACCCGGATTACAATCAGAGATTTACTGAAATGGTATTGCGTCATGAAAAGATAATTTTCAGTGTATGCTTTTTCTATGCAACGCCCGATGTCTCATTTGAGGATTTAAGGCAGGAAGTGCTTATATCTCTATTTAAAGCGTATCGTTCTTTTCGGCGCGACAGCTCTGAATCAACATGGGTCTATAAAGTAAGTATCAACACATGCCTCTTTTCGCTCAGAAGATTTACTCCGAGGGTCAGGATTCTATCTATGGAGGATGTGCCAGTGATATATTTTCAGGAAGAAAACGATAGAGAAGTGAAAGAGAAGCTCCAATGGCTATATACCATGATATCACGTCTGAATCCAATGGACAAGGCGCTGATACTGATGTGGCTCGATGAATTAAGTTACGAGGATATTGCCTCTAACGCGGGAATTCCCAGAAATACGGTAGCTTCACGTTTACACAGGATTAAAGAAAAATTATCATTAAGAAAGGAGTTGTGATTATGGAACTTGAAGATTTGAAATCGCAATGGCAATCGGTAAAAACACATATCGAAGCAATGCCTCATCAAGATAAGCCGGCTATAGATTACGACAGAATAAGAGATGCGAAATCAAAATTTCAGAGACGCATGTTGTCAGGTATAGCAATAGTGCCGATATGTGGAGTCCTTATGGTTACATCGTGGTTGTGGTCGCCTATGAGACTTCCGGTTTGGTGGTTGGCGTTGATTTCCGTCGCAATACTTGCTGAAACAATATATAGTATTGTAATGTATGGATTGATTCGACGCATGGATCCGGCTGTAAACAGTCATTCGGAAATTCTGTCGGCTATTGTAAAGATTAAGATGCATTATCGGAATATGGAATTGGTCATCAGTATCATATTAGTGCCGTTGCTTATATGGCTATCGTTTACGCCACAGTTTGTCGGAACATGGCAAATGTATTATGTCTGGTGTCTGACATTTTTTGCCTTCGGTGGCGAATTGTTATGGTACCGCTCAAATATAAAACTCCTTAACAGTTTTAGAGCTTCGAAAGGTAATTAATTAAAAAGGATAAAAATTATGAAAGCAAGAACTTATCTGGATGTATTTGTAGTCTGCATCGCGACTATGGTTTTAACCGCCTGTGCGAAGACGGGAACTTCGGCAGCTAAATCCGATGTTGACATGTCAATAGATGTGGCCATTTATTCACTATCTGAAACAGATAGCGCGCAGACATCCGTATATCCGTGTTTAATGGAAGAAAGAGTGACAGTGCAGTCTTTGTGTAGATATGCGGATGATGACAATAGTGTTACCGTGCCGTTTTACTTCTCTGACAAAAAGAGATATGAAGAAATTACGCGGCAACATATCGGCAAAAGAATAGCGATAAGCATAAACGGTCAGATAGTGTCGACTCCCGTAGTGCAAATGGCTATCGAGAATGGTGCATGCTCCGTAGTTCTCGACGATTCCCAGCTCGCCACATTTTTCTACTGACCCGATATGATTCGAAAAAGGATTATGTAAAAAGAAAATCGCAACTGAAAACATTCAGTTGCGATTTTGCTTTGTTGTCTTGGAAGGACTCGAACCCTCACAGGCGGAACCAGAATCCGACGTGCTACCATTACACCACAAGACAATCTTTTGTTGTTATCAGCGGCTCTCTTGTCGCTTCGTTTAACGAGTGCAAAGGTAAGCACTTTTTTGAAACTGACAAATATTTTTTGAAACTTTTTTTGAGCAAATTGCATTTTTTTTGCCCGTAAAATATAACTGCCTAATAATCGGAATAATATCGAATGCGACATTTTTTGTTGTTATGCGTTGTATTTTATGTACGTCACGTGGCGTTCACGTAAATTATCGTATCTTTGTGATAAAATAGACTCGACTATGATAATAGCTTCAGAAAAACGTAAATCCAATATTGCGGAATATCTGCTGTATATGTGGCAGATAGAAGACATGATAAGGGCTAACAATCTCGATATTGAGCGAATAAAAGCCAATGTAATAGATCGTTATAAAGGTCTGAGTGATGCTCAGCGTAATGATATGACCGAGTGGTATGAATCGCTTATCGACATGATGCGTCAAGAGGGTGTGGAGAAAAACGGACATTTGCAAATGAATAAAAACATTCTCAGTGCGTTGGTAGCATTGCATCAGGCGCTTCTGAAAGATCCGAAATTTCAGATCTATACGGCAGAATTTTATAAGACACTCCCCTACATCGTTGAACTACGATCAAAAGCGGGCGACGTGAAGGCCGGGGAGATAGAAACGTGCTTCAATGCTCTCTATGGCATGCTTATGATGCGACTGCAACAAAAGGAAATTTCAGCCCAGACCATGGACGCACTGAAGCAGATATCTCATTTTATAGCTGTGCTGTCACATAATTTCAAACTTGACGAAGAGGAAAAATTGTTTGATAAAGACTGATGGTATCGCCTGATCATTGGCATATTTATTTGATACGGGCATGTTAGCCTGATGCGACCATGTAAATTTTTTTACGTGGGGCTGCAACTATTATACGAGATTATGCGTCAAATATCAGTGTGACGCATATATGATTTTACCCATCTACACACATAGCGACTTATCAACCATTTATATTTCAATTAATTAAGGCGATGCAACGCTATATTTACATCACATTTCTGATATTTACGGTACGCCTAATGTCTCATGCCGCTCCATATGAGGTGAAAGGCGTGGTGACAGATTCAATCGGCGAACCTGAAAGCTATGCTACGGTGCGAGTGTACAGCCGTACGGATTCAATAAAACCCAAAGCCATGGGTACTACAAATGCCGAAGGGGTATTTATATTGTCACTCCCCTCGCCTTCGAAATACACACTACGCATTTCTTCGATAGGTCGTTCGACATTGAGACGGGATTTTACGGTATCGGCAAAAGAGCCAGTGGCAGATCTCGGACGAATGATAGTGAAGACATCCGGCACAGAACTTGCCGAAGTCACAGTTACAGCCACACGACCCCTTGTGTCGAAAGAGATAGACCGCATAGGCTACGATGTGCAGGCCGATGACGAGTCGAAGACATCCTCACTGGAGGAAATGCTGCGAAAAGTGCCACTTGTAAGCGTGGATACCGACGGAACAATTAAAGTGAAAGGCTCATCGGATTTCAAGATTTATAAAAACGGGCGGCCCAACAATTCGTTTACCAAAAATGCCAAGGAGATATTCAAGGCTATTCCGGCATCAATGATTAAGAAAATAGAAGTTATTACCGATCCGGGTGCGCGTGAAGACGCCGAAGGGGTCGGTGCGATACTGAATATCGTGACTCTTGAGACTACGGTAATGAAGGGTGTCACAGGAAATGTGTCGCTAAACTATGATATACGCAACGATGCTCCTTCACCAAACTTATGGGGATCTTCGCAGATCAATAAGGTGACATTATCGCTCTATGCCGGATGCAATCGCATGAGCAATCGCATGAGCAGTAACCGAAGCATGAGCGAGGGTGTATATGACGATTCAGGCAATGTGCAGCGCTCGGAGACGTCGAGCCGTAATCCGGGGTGGGTGACGTGGTTCGGAGTTGATGGCAGTTATGAACTTGATTCGATGAATCTTTTCACGGCGGAGTTTGGCGGTTATTATTATGACATTGACGTGAACTCAAAAGGAATAAATACGCTCACAGCTCCCGACGGGACGCTGATCTACAGCTACAATTCGCTCACCCGACAAAATCCCTATCGATATTTCGATATCAATGGAAATTTCAATTATCAGCATTCTACACGCCGTAAAGGCGAAAATCTGACATTGTCGTATATGATATCGACAACCAATCAGACCAACAACAGCTCTACCGAATATACTGACATGGTGAATATGCCAGTGCCATATACCGGCATCCTTTCGGATTTCAAACTTGATTTCATAGAGCATACATTGCAGTTTGACTGGACGCGACCGATAGGTCAGATACATGTGATGGATATCGGAGCCAAATACATTTATCGTGACAATCATAGCCGTACGAAGCAAAACTATATCGGCTTTGACGATCAGCCGCTGCTCGATTTCTCCCACCGCACTCATGTAGCGGCAGCATACGCGGATTATCGGGTACGTCTCGGTCGGGTGAATCTGCGGGGAGGCATACGCTATGAATTTTCACGCCTGTCGGCCAATTATGCCGACGACAATCACAAGTCGTTTGCAAGTAGTCTTAATGACTGGGTACCTAATGCCGCTATGTCGTACAATATAAACGATGCAAACACTCTAAAACTATCGTTTGGTACACGTATCAATCGACCGGGTATCAGCTATCTCAATCCGGCTGTATCAGAAACGCCGACCACGACCTCGCAAGGGAATCCGGATCTTGGAAGCGCACGTAGTAATTCTCTGTCTCTGAATTATAGTTTCCTTGGACGAAAGATCAATCTGGATTTTACTGCGGGATATAACTTTACCAACAATGACATAGTGGCTGTACAGCATGTAGAGAACGACCATCTTTATTCGGGTTATGCCAACGGAGGTCATAATAAGTCGTTTTCGGCCGGTATGTTCATGCAATGGATGGCAGGAAAGAAAACCACAGTGATGCTTAACGGGAATGTGGCATATAAGCACTACACCAATCCGGCAATAGACATAACTAATGGCGGATGGGACGGAAATGTGTATGCACGTCTATCCCAGAAACTGCCATGGAATATAAGCGGCTCATTGAGCATGTCTGTATGGACCGGCAGTGTTAACGGTCTTTATGATGAGATGCGCCCAGTGCGTATAGCCATGCTTAACTATGGATTAAGTATTCAACGATCATTTCTTAAAGAAGATCGCCTGACAGTACGATTGAGCACATGGAATCCTTTCTATCCCGGGACTGTGAGATATAAGTCAAAAAACTGCAATCTGGCCTATAATTCATTGTCCTACACTTATCAGGACTATCCGACAAGTGCGCAAATCTCGGTTTCGTATCGCTTCGGTTCGATCAATGCACAGGTAAAAAAGACTGCCAAGTCGATTGAAAACGACGATCTTACCGGTCGAAAAATGTAACTACATCAGATCTTTGTATAAAAACAGGTGCGTCATGGCCTACAAGCCGCAACGCACCTGTTTTCACAGATCCTATATAATAATGCTGGATATATCCTGAAATTTCGCTATTTTTGCTGTGTATATTATCCTTAAATCAGAAATATCAGATATGACAATACGTAAAATTCCTTTAATACTCACTGCCATATCATCGGTTCTTCCCACAATGGCTTCTTCTGAAGATCGGCGACCGAATATCATATTATTTATGGTCGATGATATGGGGTGGCAAGACACATCTGTTCCGTTTGCGCAGACACCGACTCCAAATAACAATAAATATCTAACTCCCAATATGGAGCGTCTGGCATCTTCGGGCATGAAGTTTACTCAGGCATATGCGTGTGCCATCAGTTCGCCTTCACGATGCAGTCTGATCACAGGAGCTAATGCTGCCAGGCACGGAGTTACTGACTGGACTCTTGAAAGAGATACGCCTACAGACGAGAAGTGTGACAGCATCGATACTCCTGACTGGAACTACAATGGCATAAGCCGTGTGGAAGGAATCAATAACACTTATGTCGGACCATCGTTCGTGCAGGAACTAAAAGACAGTGGTTATCATACTATTCATGTAGGCAAAGCGCATTTCGGAGCAATGGATACACCTGGTGAGAATCCGCATCACTGGGGGTTTGAAGTAAATATTGCCGGTAATGCCGCCGGCGGATTGGCTACATATCTGAGCGAGCAGAATTATGGGCACGATGAGAATGGCAAACGTTTATCAAACTTCGCCATAGAGGGCTTGCGTGACTATTGGGGAACCGGTACATTTGCTACCGAAGCTCTCACTCAGGAAGCTCTAAAAACTCTTGATCAAGCTAAAAAATATAATCAGCCATGGTTTCTATATATGGCGCATTACGCTGTGCATGTCCCTGTCGACAGGGATGTACGCTTCTATCAGAAGCATATTGACAGAGGATTGTCGGAAAAAGAGGCTGGATATGCTTCACTTGTGGAAGGGATGGATAAAAGTCTCGGAGATATTCTTGACTGGCTTGATGAAAATGGAGAGTCCGATAATACAATTGTAATATTCATGAGCGACAACGGCGGCTTGGCGGCAAGCACCTATTGGCGCGATGGAGAACCTCATACACAGAATGCTCCGCTTCGTTCCGGCAAAGGCTCTCTGCTTGAAGGCGGTATCAGAGAACCTATGATAGTGCGTTGGCCCGGACATACCAAACCCGGAAGCCGGTGCGACAGCTACGTGATGATCGAGGACTTCTATCCCACTATAACAGAAATGGCCGGAATTGATCCCCAAAAATCCAATCACTATGGACATGAGATAGACGGTATCAGTTTTGTGTCACTAATCGATGGTAATGGTGATCCATCGGTAGACCGTGCTCTGATTTGGAATTTCCCTAACGTTTGGGGACTCCCCGGCCCTGGCATAGATCTCAATTGTGCCATACGCAAAAATCAATGGAAACTTATATACAATTATGCCAGTGGGAAGAAAGAACTCTATGATATAGAGCAAGATCTATCGGAAACCAACGACATGGCTTCGGTTCGGCCTGATGTCGTAGAGACTCTCTCAAAAGAGCTTGGCACATATCTGCGTAGCGTTGGCGCATCGCGTCCGTCGTTCAAGGTCTCAGGAAAACCGTGCCCATGGCCCGATGATGTGAGATAAAAAAGCACTGGATTGTCCGGGTTGCTTTTACAGCCATGCATTGACGCGCTCCTTTATAGCCAAAGAGTCACGTAGCATTCTTATGAATTCTTGCATTGAACGCTTATGATAAGAATCTTTTAGCGTATGGACGCATCCGGTCATTTCATTGCCGGTCATATCGATAGGGATGGCTTTTACTCCTTTTTCGTCATGGATAGTAGCTTCGGCAAGTACTGTCACGAGATGATTGCGACGGATAAGCTCAAGTAGTATGTTTACTTCATTCAATTCGGCTCGGATATTGAATGAAGAGTTATATCCGGATATAAGATTTTCAAATGCGTTGCGAGCCTGAAGTCCCTTGGCCGGAAGAGCAATATCATAAGCTTCCAGTTCTTGAAGTGTAATGTGCTTTTTATGAGCAAGAGAGTGCCTGTCGCCTACAATGGCGGCAAGACAATTCTGAAACAGGACATGAGATACAATGTCGGGCATTGATTCCCAAGGTTTGAATGCCAATACGAAATCAACCCCTCTGGCTCGAAGCAGATCCATCAGTTCAGTCATAGGGCGATAAAAGATATTGAGCTTAACTTTCGGGTATATCTTCATAAACTCCACAAGGGTTTCAGTCAGTATGGGACTGAATGAATAAGTCACACCAATGTTGAGTGTGCCGCATAAGATATGCTTGAGATCATCGATCCTTATAGCACACATTTCGGCATCCTTAATTGTTTTCCTGGCGTATGGAAGCAATTCGGCTCCGGCTTCTGTAAGCGACACGCTGTGGCTTGTGCGAGTCAATAACTTGACATCGAGTTCGGATTCAAGTTGCTTGATCTGCTGCGATAAAGTACTTTGGGTGATGAACAGACTTTTAGCGGCTTCCGAAAAATTCAATGTTTCGGCAACACGAGTAAAATATTTAAGCTGACGTAATTCCATAGACATAAATATGATGCAAAATTACTAATTATTGTGATATGTTGCTGTGACGAGTAGCTTGGAACGATATCTTTTTCATAAGAAACATAGGTATTGTGGCTCCGATAGCCATGCTTAGCAGAATGGAGAAACATGTGATGGCGTTACCGGCAAAAAGATAGAAATAATGAGTAAATGCATATTCCGAATCATGATACAGACACATCATCAGACCTCCGAATGCACGGTAGGCGTATATACCCGGAATCATGGGAAGCAGTGCCGGATAAAGATAAGTTTCGGCCGGCACTCGCGTGCGTGGGGATATTATTACAGCCAAGACACCGATTATGAGAGATGCTATCGCCGTAGACGGCACTATATGTAGGTGCGGACTGATGCATTCCAGCAACAAGAAACGCACTGAATGTCCTATAGCAGCTATAAGCGCACAGAATATGTAGGCTTGTCGTGGCGGATTGCTTATTGATGCAAAACCAATAGCAGCTATCGCTGAAAATAAAGCATCTTGAAAAAATTGTATAGTCATATTTTCCATAGCAGGAAATCAAAACATACCTATATTCATAAAATACATGCCTGCACATAGGCCGGCCGACAGGCAACATGTGATCACAACGGCATTCATAAGCCGCCCCATGGCGCAGATGTAATGTCGGTCTATCATATCACAAAAAGAATTGATAAACGGTATACCGGGCACAAGATACAGTATGCTCGTTCCAATGGCAATGACCGGTGTAGAGCTAAATCCGAAGAGGATGTCTCCGGCGGCAAGTACAGCCGATATGAACGAGCATATAAGAGCGGTTATGCGGAAATCGGTGTGTCGTGCGATTAATTGCTGTTTAGCTGTATATCCGGCAAAAGTAGCTATGAATACCACAACCATGGCCATTGCATCTCCGCCAAAAAGACGGCAAAATGAAGCATTGGCCAATGATACCAGAATTAATTCCATAGTGGGTGATGTACGAGATATATTGCTAATACGGTTGAACAATCGGATAGCGCACTGAAAATCAATTTCCCGGTCTGAAATGTTCCAACTGAGTTTACTCAGAGCTGTGTTGAGCGCAAAATCTGCCGGACGATCCTGTATTGATGTCACTGCTGTGCAGATGTTACCGGCCTGATCCATGATCATGAGATGTATATGGCGCGGGAAAATGGAAATTTCGGCGTTACACCCGTATGCATTCGCAATACGCGACACGTTTTTCACAAGCCTGATACATGTAGCTCCACTACCGAACAATCTGTCAGAATATTTGGAAAGAAACATACACAGTTCATCTACCGATGGATTATAAGTCTTCAATGTCGTCATAGTCATACTCATTTTCATAAATCGACCGGTCTCCAGGAATGAAAAATTCCTCACATTCATGGCCTAACTCAATAAAATTGCGAGATGTTTCGGACGTCTTTCCGCGATGTCTCATAGAGCTTACAATGCGTACAATCATGACTATAGACGCCAATGAGGCCACACAAATCCAGATAAGTAACGATGAGTTCATAATAGATGATTTTTTTAATACATGCAAAGGAACTCATAGCGTAGCTGAATCTTCGGCATTTGCGATGCTATTTTCCGATAGCAGCTATCCATGTTATTTATGATACATAAAAAAGAGAGGTGCTCTCACGAGTGCCTCCCTCTCCATTCATCACATTATGCTTATCAGTGCTATAATAATATATACCCGGATGGGGTGTTTTATAATGATTAATCAAAGATATATCTGCTGCCTACCACGTCCCAGTCGATGATACCCCAAAGCTTTTCAAGAGCTTCGGATCGCCGATTCTGATAGTCCAGATAGTAGGCGTGTTCCCACACATCAAAAGTCAGCAGCGGGGTGAGTCCGTCGGTAAGCGGATTGCCAGCATTGGACTTCTGAGTGATTACGAGTTTGCCGTCGCGATCAGCCGATAGCCATACCCAACCGCTGCCAAATAATTTCACACCAGCTTCAACAAAATCTTTCTTGAAATTGTCAAACGAGCCAAACTGATTGTCAATTGCTTTGCGAAGTGCACCGTTAGGCTCGGAAGCCCCCTCAGGAGAGAATGTGAAGAAGTAGAAAATATGATTCCACGCTTGAGATGCATTATTGAATAGAGCTCCATCGGAAGATCTGATTATCTCCTCAAGTTCCATGTCCTCAAAAGGAGTGCCCTCAATAAGTTTATTCAGATTGTCAATATATGCTTTCTCGTGTTTCCCGTAGTGGAAATCAATTGTTTCTTGCGAAATGGCCGGAGCCAATGCGTCGGGTGCATACGGAAGTTTTGGCTGAGTATAGATTAGTGTTTTCATATATGGGAATAATTGTAGTTTTGTTACATAATCAAAACATACAATACCCCTAAAGGTTCATGACAGAAGGCGCTATTATAAGCGCATCTACAATGTTTAACAATTGTTACTTACTACTTTCGGCCGGCAAGTGGCGATTGAGCCACTGAAATATGTATGTGTAGAGCGGTTCTCTGACATCTTTGGGCGAAAGGATAAGATCGTGCATTCCGCCTTCCACTTTTATCGTAGTCACATCATGCCCCAAAAGCAAGCCATAATGGCGGATGTCCGCCACATCAAGCACGGCATCTCCCGTACTTGCCTCTGGAGTCCAATTCGGCAAGTCGACACTCTTTGCCGAATACATCAGCAGAATCGGTATATTGATACTATATTTATGTTTCCGCAGATATCGCTGGGCTGAATTTACGGCACGTACCCATCCAAGATCCACCTTTGGCGACTTTATAGATTTCCATTCGGTGTTGAATTCCCATTCGCCATGATTGTTTTTATGAAGACTCTCCCCGTAGGCAGTGCTCCCACCCGGCGAAACACCGATGCCGGGAAGTATACCTCCCAAAGCACTTATGGCACCGACAAAACATTCCATTTTTCCGAGATTCCAGTCAAGAAACGGACTATTGAGCACCAAAGCCTTTATGCTTGATTCCGGATTACGCGACATATAATATGAAGCCACAAGCCCTCCGGTAGAGTGCCCCATGAGGATTATATCGTTGAACCCATCTTGACGCATTGCCATCAAAGCAGAGTCTATATCCGCAAAATATTCGTTAAAGTTTCTCACTTGACAGCGTTTTTGACCAGACAATAATGATCGGCCGTATCTGCGCAGATCCACTGCATAGAATCCATAGTCGTGATCAACAAATTTACAGGCCATCTCCTTTTGGAAAAAATAATCGTTGAATCCATGTACATAAAGTACGGCTTTGTCTGACGGAGATACTGGTAACAAACGTACAACGCACGAACGTACATTGCCGGCGTAGTCATGTCCCTGGTTGAAGAAACGTACTCTGAAGTCGCCACCGAGAGTGTCACATAGCCAAGATTGCGCCGCCATGGACAATGACAGCGCAAGCAGACAAACAATAATGTAAAGTCGTTTCATATATAATGAAAAACGTATTTTTGGGGATATTTATTATAATGATCGTATCATTTGTGCCGATATTGTGGAAGTTCCGGAACCGGGAATTTTGAGAATAACGTGCTTACAGCCTGGCTTATTCCGTTTAGATTTCGGAAGCGTCCCAGACCATTGCCACTAAGAATTGTGGCTACAGAGGCAGAATATAGCGGTATCTTTTCTTTTATATTGACAATATCCATTGTCAATACTCCTTCGCGATACACTCCGGTTATCACTTGAGCATTCTGATAATATGCCGGCCAATAGTACTGGCGGGGATACATGAAAAACGGTGCATATGGCGGAATCGGGGCTGGTCCATAGTATGGATAATAGTTTGGCGGAAGTACCGGTTCGGTCTGTAGCTCCTTGTTTACAGTCAATCCGATGTTGATAAGCAACGGCGAATTCGGATCCTCACTATACCCACGTTCTATCATCTGCTCGCGTATGGCGGCTGCAATGTTGTAGTATGTCACCATTTGCATGCTTGGTGGCATTTTGCCTTCATCTGGAGTTACTATGCGGAATGTGGAATAAGACGATAGTTTTGCATCATTGTATGTCTCACTGTTGACCAGTGTATATGGACTGCAAGCTGTAAGTAACAATACCCCGGAAATATAAGCGAATATACGTTTCATGTCTATATATGTTTTTGGTTATATTAACTTCTAAGAAAATAACAATGGCTTAATGGGAAAAGTTTCTTAAAAAAGTTGCCGGAGAGGTAATAATGTGATATATTTGAACCTCAATTATTAAATTTAAATTTACACAAGTACCTTAAGGTTGCTGAAATCCGGTTATGGAAGATATCACAGCGATTTTCAACAGTTTTTTATCGCAATACGACAGTGTGGATATAGCTGAGTCTGAATTTAAAAAGTCCATGCATGAGGATAATGACTTGCGATGCCTGTATCGTGATTGGTGCAAAGATGTGGGAAGCACTGAGAAAAATGGTTTTTTTGACTACTGCGATGAATATCTTGACTCGCAGAATGATGTCTGGAACACTCTGAATGACTATGATAATGACTGATATTGATTTGCATTTGCCTGCCGAATGGGAGTCTGATGGTGCAATATTGCTTGCATGGCCCCATGAGAAAACCGATTGGAATTATATGCTTGATGATGCTACAGACTGCTTTCGCCGTATAGTCGAAGCAATAACTCCTTATTACAGGGTTGTGATTTTAGCACCAGATGTAAGCGTGCCTCAGAATATGCTTGCGCATTTACCTTCCGACAGAGTTTTATATCTTACCACCCAGACCAATGATACGTGGGCTCGCGATTTCGGCCCAATAACATTGTTGGGACGCAGTGATAGTTGTAAGGTCTGCGATTTTCGTTTCAATGGATGGGGATTGAAATTCGCATCGGATCGAGACAACCTTATCACATCTCACATGAAGCATAGTGGACTCATAACGGCTGATGTGGTATGTTGTCAGAATTTTGTGCTTGAAGGCGGTGGGATAGAAAGCAACGGAGCGGGTTCGCTCATGACAACGGCACACTGTCAGTTGTCGCCCAACCGTAATCCATGGATGTCGGAGACTGAAATCCAAGATTACCTCATGAATATATTTGGTGCGCGTCAGGTGATATGGCTGCGTCATGGATACCTTGCAGGAGACGATACAGACAGCCATATAGACACTCTTGCCCGTTTTGCTTCACCTGACACGATAATATATGTGGAATGCGATGACATGTCGGATGAGCATTATGAGGAACTGGCCGCAATGAAAGCTGAGCTTGCGTCGGCCCGAACGCTGTCAGGCGATCCATATAATCTTGTGGGGCTACCTCTCCCCGATCCTGTATATGATGAAGATGGCCATAGATTGCCGGCTACATATGCCAATTTCCTTATTACCCCCAAGGCTGTATTTATGCCGGTATACGGTCAACCTCAAAAAGATTTACTAGCCACACAGATCATGCAAGTGGTTTTTGACCGGGATATTGTGCCGGTCAATTGTAGTGCGCTGATACGTCAGCACGGTTCACTGCACTGTGTGACCATGCAATTACCAAAACAAATATTAGCCGTATGAAATCCATTAAAGTAGGTATAATCCAGCTATCCAAGACATCAGATGTCGCAGACAACCGCAGACGACTTGGTGAAGAAATCCGGCGCATGGCACATACAGACCATCCGGATCTTATAGTTAATCAGGAACTTCATGACTCGCTCTATTTCTGTCAAACAGAATCGACCGATCTATGTGACCTTGCTGTATCTTTGCCGTCAGAAACAACTGAGTTTTATAGTAGGTTGGCAGCGGAAACAGAAACTGTAATTGTCACATCTCTGTTCGAACGTCGCGCTCCAGGGCTGTATCATAATACGGCTGTTGTGTTTGAGAAGGACGGAAGTGTGGCTGGAAAGTATCGCAAAATGCACATTCCGGACGATCCCGCTTATTATGAGAAATTTTATTTCACACCTGGAGATATGGGGTTTGAACCGATAAATACTTCTGTTGGGCGTCTTGGTGTTCTTGTCTGTTGGGATCAGTGGTATCCGGAAGCTGCTCGCCTTATGGCCTTGAGAGGTGCGGATATTCTGATTTATCCCACAGCCATAGGATGGGAATCTACAGATCCGGAAGATGAAAAGATGCGTCAGCGCGATGCCTGGATGACGGTACAGCGCGGTCATGCCATAGCCAATGGGCTGCCTGTCGTGACCGTTAATCGAGTCGGCCATGAACCAGATCCGTCGGGTGTTACCGGTGGCATCCAGTTCTGGGGTTCAAGTTTTGTCGCCGGACCTCAAGGTGAGATGCTCCATCTTTCGCCATCCGATAAAGAAGATGTGGCAGTGATATGCATCGATAAGCAGCGTTCGGAATGGGTGAGACGCTGGTGGCCATTTCTGCGTGATCGTCGCATAGATGCCTATGACGGTCTCACCTCACGTTTCCTGGATTAAAAGCAGGTTTGCAAATAGATTTTATAGGCGACTATTCATTACGAACAGCCGCCTATAATTATTAAGTCAATTGTTATTCCTTGAAGATACTCTTGGGTAATGTCCGGCAGTTATACTGCGAGGCCATAACCTCTCCGTAAGCTCCGGCAGAACGCAGTGCTATAATATCGCCACGACGTGGTTCTGGTAATAGAACATCTGTGCCAAATGTATCGGATGATTCACATATTGGCCCCACAATATCATATTTATCCATAATATCAGAGTGTGAGGTCAGATTCTGTATCTTATGATACGCGCCATAAAGAGCCGGGCGTATTAGTTCGGTGAATCCGGCATCAAGAATGACGAATTTTTTGGTTCTGCCTGATTTTACATATAGAACCCTTGATATCAACGAACCACATTGACCGACTATCGAACGACCCAATTCAAAGTGAAGTTCCTGACCGGGACGAAGTTGCAGATACCGGTGAAATACCTCGAAATAAGATCTGAAATCTGGAATTGGATTTGCATCCGGATCGTCATAATCGATCCCAAGACCGCCACCAACATTGATGGATGCAAATAATATGCCTCGCGATTCATAATATTCTTGCAGTCCATTGATGCGTTCACATAGTATACGGAATGGCTCAAGTGTTGTTATCTGTGATCCGATATGAAAATGCAATCCTCGGAAATTGATATTCTCCGAGTCAATGCAATGTTGGATTATCGGTTCGAGCATATCCATACCGATACCAAACTTATTTTCTGCAAGCCCTGTTGTAATGTAGTGATGAGTGTGTGCATCCACATCCGGATTCACACGAAGTGCCACATTAGCAGTCTCTCCGACTTCACGGGCAAGTTCTTCAATGCGGGCGAGTTCTTCCGAAGATTCCACATTAAAGCAACCGATCCCCGACCGAAGTGCCAATGCTATTTCCCGGTCACTCTTCCCTACTCCGGCAAACACTATGGAGTGTGGGGCGAATCCGGTTTCTAATGCTCGTACGATCTCTCCGCCACTAACCGTGTCTGCTCCCAATCCATAGTCTGCCACCACACGCAATATTACCGGATTTACATTTGCTTTTAATGCGTAATGCACATGGTAGCCTGGATAATCCGATGACGACTTGATTAGCTCCAAAGTGCGTCGAAGCACTTCAAGGTCGTAGTAATAAAAAGGTGTGTCGTGATTCTTGAGTATCTCTGTAGGTAGCATTTATGTCAGATGATGTATTGCGTCATTTATTGAACAATCGCTGGCTCAATAAGTTCAAGGCTCGAACCTTGTCTGATTTTTTCACAAGAAGTGAGATGTTGTAGTTGCTTCCCCCGTAAGAGATCATGCGCACCGGTATTTCACGCAAGGCGTTGACGACTTCAGCTTCAAATCCGCGGTTTTGCCATTCAAGATCACCGACTACGCATATTATGACCATATCCTTATCAACGGTTACTGTGCCGAATTTTTTCAAATCCTCTACTATGGCTGAAAGATTTCGTTCATTATCTATTGTAACCGATACCCCGACCTCCGAAGTAACAATCATATCAATGGGAGTACGGTATGTTTCAAATATCTCAAATACTTTACGCAAGAAGCCATAGGCAAGCAACATACGCCCGCTTTTAATCTTGATTGCAGTGATATTGTCTTTCGCAGCTACTGCTTTTATGGTATGAGTGGATTCGGTGTTGAAAATGAGAGTGCCGTGAGCTTCCGGACACATAGTATTGAGCAATCGAACAGGTATATTGGCAAGTTTCGCGGGCAACACACATGTAGGATGGAGTATTTTGGCTCCGAAGTATGCCAGTTCGGCGGCCTCTTCAAAATGAAGCTGGCTTACCGGCGATGTCCCGTCTACAAATCGCGGGTCATTATTGTGCATACCGTCAATATCTGTCCAGATTTCTATTTCTTCCGCACCGACAGCAACTCCTATAAGAGATGCGGTATAATCGCTTCCACCACGTTGCAGATTATCAGTTTCACCATAAGCATTGCGGCAGATAAATCCTTGGGTAAGATATATCTCGGCATTTTGATTCTGCTCCAGTATGTTATTTAGATGAAGTTTGATGTATTCAGTATCAGGTTCGGCGTTTTTGTCAGTGCGCATGAAGTCCAAAGCCGGAATAAGACACACATTCACCCCCTGCTGCTGCAAATACAGATTCATGAGAGCTGTCGACATGAGCTCACCTCTTGCAAGCACTTCCTTTTCATCAAACACAGTGAAAACAGGCTTGTTGTAACGGCGAAGAAAATCAATGTGTTCACCTATGGCTTCACTCGCTTTTGATTTATAATCCTCGCCGGAAAACAACTCGTCGATAGTGGCAAGATACTTGCTCTCAAGCTGATTTATCGTTTCTTTAGCTCCGGTTGCATTGTTTTTATACAGATATTCCGAAATTTCCACCAATGTATTGGTGGTGCCGGACATTGCGCTTAGCACCACTATATTGCGTCCGCGATTTGTAATCAGCTGAGCCACATCTTTTATTCTTTGGGCAGATCCTACCGATGTGCCACCGAATTTCAATACCTTCATCTAAAAAACAATAAGTATATGTGTGTTAAAATTGAATATTTGCTGCAAAATTACAAAATAATATTGAATCAGTAAACCCTTACTCCGAAAGATGCTTGTCCATACATTTTATAGTACGGGAAGGAAACTGTTCGGTAAGAGAATGATTGTGCGTAGCTATGATCACAGTTGTGCCTGCAGACGCAGCATCGCTGAGCATACGCATTATCTGCATTCCGGTTACGGGATCAAGATTACCAGTCGGTTCATCGGCCAGGATCAGTTTAGGACGGTTGAGCATGGCACGAGCCATAACCACGCGCTGTTGCTCGCCTCCGGATATCTCATGTGGCATTTTGTAGCTTTTATTGAGCATACCAACATCTTTCAAAACTTCTTGAATTCGCTGATCTTTTTCACCTTTACTCTTCCAGCCTGTAGCATTAAGCACAAACATCAGGTTCTGATATATCGATCTGTCAGGTAGCAGGCGGAAATCCTGAAACACAATACCTATTTCCCGACGAAGATATGGTATCTGACGCTGTCTGATTTTTACCATGTCATGAGCGAGGACATGTGCATTTCCGGCTGCAATTGGTATTTCGGCATAAAGAGATTTCAGAAACGTACTTTTGCCGCTCCCAACTTTTCCGGTCAGATACACAAGTTCACCAGCATTTATTGTGATATCGATATTTTTAAGCACTACTATATCATTGCGGTGAAGCTCGACTCCCGAATAATCTATTATGTGTTGTTCCTGCATTTTTCAGGGTTATAATGCATATTGATATTTGTCTAATACCCCATTTCGGATATGAATTTTATTCGCATCAGTCGAATTTCTTCGTCAGTATACTCGTTGCCAAGTTCCTTATAGGCATCATTCAGATCTCCGCTTTCACTTTCTTTGAAGTATTCGAACATATCTTCCTGTTGGTCTTCATCAAGAACTTCGTCAATATAGTAATTAAGATTGATCTTGGTGCCTGAATTTACAATCGCTTCGATGTCATCGAGCAATTCATCAATATCCATACATTTAGATCGAGCAATTTCATCAAGGGGAATCTTACGGTCGATAGCATGAATTATGGCAATTTTTACTTTGCTCTTGTTTGCTACTGAGCGAACAATCAAGTCCTCCGGGCGGTCTATCTCATTGTCCTCGACATGACGCTTTATTACCTGTACAAACTCGTCACCATAGCGTTTGGCTTTCCCTGCTCCTACGCCTGAGATATTGGCAAGTTCATCTATTGTGATTGGGTATGTAGTGGCCATCGCTTCAAGAGATGGATCTTGAAATATCACATACGGAGGCAGTCCGACTTTTTTGGATACTTTCTTTCGGAGATCCT
>CAJTQH010000004.1:12240-21703 GCA_910578305.1 uncultured Muribaculaceae bacterium | reverse complement strand
AGTATAGAATAAAGTTCCGGATCGGCAGCGCATCCGGCTCCGCCTTTAACCATTTCAGGTTCTACGTCCTCAGAGAATTCAGTGTCCTCAACTACTTTAAATGACACTGGGCGTTTGAGGAACTTTGTCCCCTTGTCAGTGATTTTCAACAGCCCATACTGCTCGATATCTCGATCCAGATAGCCGGCAATCACAGCCTGACGGATCACTGCGTTGAGGAATTTGGCGTCTGACGATTCTGAACAGCCAAACACTTCGAGTTCATCGTGATGGTAAGATTTTACATCATTTGTACTACGACCGCGCATCACATCTATTACATGATCCGCTTTAAATTTTTCTTTAAGAGCAATAACGGTTTCAAGTACCGCGCATAAATCATCTTTTGCTTCCACTTTTTGTTTAGGTTTCAGACAATTATCGCAGTTTCCGCAATTTTCCACATAATATGTCTCTCCAAAATAATGTAGCAACGACAACCGACGGCATACGCTTGATTCGGCATAGCTGGCAGTTTCCAAAAGCAGTTGACGACCGATTTCCTGCTCGGCCACGGGTTTGTTCTGGATAAATTTTTCCATTTTGTGCAAATCCTTTGCCGCATAGAATGTGATACATATACCTTCGCCGCCATCGCGTCCGGCTCTTCCTGTCTCTTGATAATATCCTTCAAGAGATTTTGGCATGTCATAATGTATCACAAATCTGACATCGGGTTTGTCAATACCCATACCGAATGCAATTGTAGCAACAATCACATCCACTTTCTCATACAGAAACGCATCTTGATTGGCCGAGCGTGTGGCACCATCCATGCCGGCATGATAAGGCAATGCTTTAATGTCGTTCACAACCAGCATTTCGGCCAACTCTTCCACGCGTTTTCGGCTCAAGCAGTAGATTATGCCCGATTTTCCCTCCATGCTTTTGATGAACTTGATTATGTCACGGTCGATGTTGGCGGTTTTGGGACGGATCTCATAGTAGAGGTTCTGACGGTTGAATGATGACTTGAACACATTGGCATCAAGCATACTCAGATTTTTCTGTATGTCATGCTGCACTTTTGGTGTAGCTGTTGCCGTCAATGCTATCAGCGGGCGTTTCCCGATTTCATTTATTATCGGACGTATTCTCCTATATTCGGGTCGGAAGTCGTGGCCCCACTCCGATATGCAATGTGCTTCATCAACAGCGTAGAAAGAGATTGGCACTGTCTTCAGAAATTCCACATATTCCTCTTTGGTAAGTGATTCCGGAGCTACATACAACAATTTGGTCACTCCTGCCACAATGTCCGATTTAACCTTATCTACAGCCGATTTGTTGAGTGAAGAATTTAAAAAGTGCGCTACACCGTCGTCCTCGCTGAAATTACGCATAGCATCCACTTGATTTTTCATCAGAGCAATCAATGGAGATATTACTATGGCAGTACCCTCCATAAGCAGAGATGGCAATTGATAGCATAGCGATTTGCCTCCGCCTGTAGGCATAAGCACGAATGTGTCATTGCCGTTGACCAGACTTGTGATTATGGCTTCTTGATTACCTTTGAAAGTATCAAAGCCAAAATACTTTTTCAATGCTTCGGTGAGCCCATTGGTGGTTATCATGGAGAAGTGAGGTGTAGTGATTTGGAAATGAGTAAATTTATTACGTGTTTTATGTGGCTTAATTGCGTGCTGCGCTATTAGACATTGTTTACTTCAAAATTTGCATCTTCAAGTTTTTTCAGAGCATATTCAGCCGACACATCAAAACGAGCTACGCTGCATGACGGAGTATTGAACATGGCATCCATCATTATCGTTTCCACGATCGAGCGAAGTCCACGTGCGCCAAGTTTGTATTCAATAGCTTTGTCTACGATCAGATCCAGCGCTTCGGGCGAAAATGTAAGTTCCACCCCATCCATTCTGAATAATTTCTGATATTGTTTGATAATGGCATTGTTTGGCTCTGTCAATACTCGTCGCAGCGCATCACGGTCAAGCGGCTCAAGATGCGTAAGCACCGGTAGACGGCCTATTATCTCAGGAATTAGACCGAACGATTTCAGATCCTGCGGAGCTACATATTGCAGAAAGTTGTTGCGGTCAATTCCTTTTCTTGCAGAGTTGCTATAGCCTACAACATGAGAGTTCAGACGCTGCGCTATCTTGCGTTCGATGCCATCGAATGCCCCACCGCAGATAAATAATATATTTTTAGTGTCTACGGGGATCATTTTCTGTTCTGGGTGCTTGCGACCACCTTGCGGTGGAACGTTGACTATCGAGCCTTCAAGGAGTTTCAACAGACCTTGCTGAACACCTTCACCACTTACGTCGCGGGTTATGGACGGATTGTCGCCTTTGCGAGCTATCTTGTCGATCTCGTCTATAAACACAATGCCTCTCTCGGCTTTCTCTACATCATAATCTGCTGCCTGAAGGAGGCGTGTGAGCAAGCTTTCGATATCCTCGCCCACATATCCAGCCTCGGTAAGCACTGTGGCATCTACAATTGTAAATGGGACGTCGAGGAGTCGTGCAATTGATTTGGCCAAAAGCGTCTTTCCGGTTCCGGTAGGACCAACAAGTATAATGTTGCTCTTTTCTATGTCCACATCGTCGTCGTGTTGCGCCAGACGCTTATAGTGGTTGTATACAGCAACCGACAGATATCTCTTGGCGTCATCCTGTCCTATCACATATTGGTCAAGAAAAGCACAGATATCTTTGGGCTTTGGCACTGACTCCATGTTAATGCCTGAAGCAGCGCTTTTTTTTGAACCGGAAATGCCTGTGGCATTTGCCGACGTATATTCTTTTATAGCGTTTTGGATCTGCTCCACACACGATGAACAAATAAAAGCATCAGACACCGCGCTGGGGACAAGCAGATCGGTTGGCGATGCAGGCATGCCGCAGAATGAGCAGCACACCAAGTCTTCACCATTTCCGTTTGTCGTACGTTTTTTTGCCATATATGGTCAATCAATGCTTGGCTTTAATCAGTACATCGTCAATCATTCCATATTCTTTTGCCTCGGCGGAAGTCATCCAGTAGTCGCGGTCGGAGTCGCGCTCAACTTTTTCGAAAGGCTGACCAGAATGATTGGCTATTATGGTGTACAATTCTTTCTTGAGCTTCTGAATCTCGCGTGCGGTAATCTCTATGTCCGATGCCTGCCCCTGTGCGCCACCCATCGGCTGATGTATCATAACGCGTGAATGATTAAGGGCAAATCGCTTGCCGGCAGTTCCGGCTACCAGAAGGACAGCAGCCATAGATGCGGCCATCCCGGTGCATATTGTCGATACGTCACTTGAAATGTACTGCATAGTGTCGTATATGCCAAGTCCGGCATATACCGATCCACCGGGCGAGTTTATGTATATGCTCACATCTTTGCCTGGATCCGTAGAATCAAGATATAGGAGCTGAGCCTGTATCACATTGGCGGTATAGTCATCGACCTGTGTGCCGAGGAATATCACGCGATCCATCATAAGGCGTGAGAACACGTCCATCTGGGCTACATTGAGTTGACGCTCCTCGATAATGGTGGGAGATATATAGCTTGAGGTAATAGCTGAAGCATACTGATCGAGAGCGAGTCCGTTCATCCCCAGATGCTTTACGGCATAATTTCTAAAGTCGTTATTCATATTTATTATCTATTGAAAATAATAGTTTACTGATTTCTTAATTCAAAGTTAAGTTTTTTTTATCAAACATCCAAACAATCGGACATCAACGATACCAGCAAATGCCGGGAGTCGAAGTCATCTCAAGTTCCACGGTTGAGCCATTCATTATCTGATCGTGTGTGATGTAGCTCTTGTCATAAGGCTGTCCGTCGACTTTTACCGATTTTACATAAATGTTCTCTTCTGAAAGGCCCGGAGCTTTCACGGTAAATATCTTGCCGTTGGGCAGACGCATGCGTGATTCTTCGAACAATGGTGAGCCAATCTCATATTCACCGCTCACGGGATCTACAGGATAGAAGCCCATGGCGCTGAACACAAACCATGCCGATGTCTGACCGAGATCATCGTTGCCACAAAGACCGGCCGGAGCATTGAAATAAAGTTTATGCATGACCTCTTTGGCATACTGAGCAGTCTTCCATGGCTGACCAACTTTATTGTAGAGATATATCACGTGGTGTGATGGTTCGTTTCCGTGGGCGTACTGGCCTATCATGCCGGTGCTGAATATGGGGAGTTCTTCATTGCCTGCAGGAGTGTATGTAAACATACTGTCAAGTTTTGCGGCAAATTTATCCTCACCTCCGGTCAGGGCTATAAGACCAGGGATGTCCTGCTGCACCGACCAGAAATAGTGCCAGCCATTGCTTTCACTTATATGCGGAGTGTAATCATCGGGAGAGAAGTCGGGCTGCCAGTTGCCTTTGCTGTCGCGCGGCTGCATGAACCGAGTAGCCGGATTGAACACATTGCGGTAGTTCTGCGACCGAGCGTAGAATTGGTCGGCAATATCTTTCTTGCCCATCTTTTCGGCCATACGTGCTATGCAATAGTCGTCGTAGGCATATTCGAGAGTGCGTGAGAGCGACCAGTCTTCAGAGTTATAGGGGTCGACCACATCATATGGCACATAGCCTTTCTCCTTGTAAAGACCGATGCCGCGGTATTCGTCGATGTTGGCCGTGGCCACACATGCCGCGAGCGCTTTTTCGGCATCGAAATCACCGATACCTTTGAGATATGCGTCCACGATTACAGGCACAGCATGGTAACCGAGCATCATGTCAGTCTCGCCACCTTGGAAATTCCATACCGGGAGACGGCCATTCTGTTCGTAGAAGGCAAGGAATGATTTAATCATATCATTGACATGCTCGGTGTCAAGATATGTGAACAGAGGGTGGGATGCTCTGAAGGTATCCCAAAGCGAGAAAGTCGAGAAGTTAGTCCATCCGTCGGCCTGATGTATCTGCTTGTCAGGACCAAAATAGCGTCCGTCGACATCACTGTATATAGTGGGCGCAAGCATGCTGTGATACATGGCAGTATAGAAGTTCACGCGATCGTCGTTGCTACCGCCGGATACTTCTATAGTGCCGAGTCGGGCATTCCATGCCTTACGTGCTTCAGCAAGATATTTGTCGAAATCGTTGTGAGGAGCTTCCGCTGAAAGGTTTTTTGCAGCGCCCTCTTCGCTTACGCCTGATATAGCTGTGGCCACAATGATCTGTTCTCCCTCGGTAGTGTCGAAGTCAAACCGTGCCACTACGCCCATTCCGCCTTTGTCTGTCGCAGCCGAGTCAATGACAAGCGATTTCCATGGCTTGGAAAATCGGGTCTGGAAATATACACGCTGGTCGCGAGCCCATCCGGCCGAGAAGCGATAGCCCTGCACTGTCATCGAGTCCACTACTTCTATCTTTGAGTCAACTGTAGCATCCCAGTTCATGGCCTTACGCAAATTGAGGAATATGGCAGCATCGCCTCCGGGGAAGGTATATCTCTGTATGCCCGTGCGCTCAGTGGCGGTGAGCTCTACATTTATGCCATAGTCTTTGAGTATCACGCGATAATATCCGGCCGATGCCTCTTCATCGTCATGGGAAAACTTAGAGTATATTCCCAGTGGGGCTTCTGCTTCCACATAAGGAAGAGTCACAGGCATGAAGGAAATGTCGTAAAGATCACCGGCACCTGTGCCGGACAGGTGTGTATGGCTGAATCCGGCAATGGTGCTGTCGGGGTAAAAATAACCTGATATACGATCCCAGCCGGGGAGTCCGTTGTCGGGGCTGAGTTGAACCATGCCGAACGGAACCTGTGCTCCGGGATATGTGTTACCTGTAAAATCTGTACCGATAAAGGGATTTACTATTGCTGAATAATCAGTGCTGTCGGCAGCGGATTTGTCGCCGCTCGCTCCGCATGAACACAGCAAGGCAGCAGCGGCCGTCATGGATACTAAAATTATTGGTTTCATTATATGGGATAAGGTTATAATACAAGTAATATTACAAAGTTAGTCATTTTTACCTGATTACCAACTCCCCGGCCCTATAATTTAACAAAGAGCCCCCGTTAATACGAGGGCTCTTGTAGGATATTAATCAATGTTGTCCGATCAGATGGTTGATGCTATCTCTTTGAATTTGTCGAGCGATACTGTCTCTTCGTCCAAAGTCACGGCATTCATGATGCCATTGTAGAGTTTCACATCACCAACCTGCTCTATCAGACGTCCACGATAGTTTTTATCTTCAAGAATGTTCTTGGCGTAGTTAGTCAGAGTTTCGTCGTCCATGTTTGTCATGCCATACTGGGCAAACTGACGTGCGGCCATAGTTTTGGCAAATTCCATGAGATCGTTTTCTTCGATCTTGATGTTAAGCACACTTGCAATCTGCTCCTTGATGAGCTGCCATTTCAGATCGGGGATCATTGAAGCGAAGCGTTCATCAATGTTTTCTTCGTTGAGATCTTCATTGGTGCTTATAAGCCATGACTTGAGAATAGCCTCGGGAAGCTGCATTTCGCCGTATTTCGCCATAAACACTTTGCGTGCCGAGAAGCGGAATATCATTTCGCTGTTGTTTGCCAGTTCGCCTGCTATGATATTCTTTACAGCATCACGATATTCTTCTTCGCTCTTAACCTTGTCCTTTCCAAATACATTAGTATAGAACTCTTCTCCCAATTCGGCCGGACGTACTACTATAATCTCAGATATTGTCATCTCAAAGTCGCCCTGAACAGCCGCTGTGCGTTCTTTATCGATATTGAGCATCGAGGCAAGTTCGGTGATATTGCCGTCGGCAGCACGACGAGGATTGAATACTACCTTATCGCCTACTTTCTTGCCTTCAAACTTGGCAGCCTCGGCTTTATCCACGAAATACATGGGAGCAACAATGCCTGCCACTACCTGAATGGCGTCGTCGCCTTCCTTTACGGTACCGTCTTCATTGAGTTCAAATATAGAGCCTTTTACAAGTGCATCGGGTTCAAATTCCTCACCCGGCACCTGTGCGCCGAAGCGTTTGCGGAATGCCTGATCCTGCTCGGCAATCATATCGTCGGACACCTCTATGTTATAGTAGGGTACGTGTTCGCTCTTGTCTACTTTCACATCAAGTGCGGGAGCAAGTGCGAGATCATATTCAAATGTGAAGTCCTTCTGATTCTTAAGATCGAGCTCCTTTACTTCAACGGGCATGGGCTGACCCAGCACATTGAGCTTGTTTTCCTCGATATATTTCATAACGGCTTCAAATACCACCTGATTGATCACGTCGCTTGTTACCTGACGGCCAAAACGACGCTGGAGGTCGGGAAGGCTGATATGTCCCTTGCGGAATCCGGGGATCTGATGGTTACGGCCGATTTTCTTAAGGTCTTCGTTTACTTTTGCCTTGTAGTCATTTTCTTCTACCGATACGGTCAGACGCATGCTCACTGCATCGGTATTGTTTGCTGTTACGTTCATAACTTGTTTATGATGGTTACTTTATTGTATATTATTTCAAATTGGCTTGCAAAAATAACATTTTTGGCCGTAATGCGCAATTTTTTCATGACGTTTACACAAAAAAACTCTGAAAGCACACCTGTTTTTCAGAAAGCGCTTCCAAAGTTTACGAAGTCTTGCTCCGGTTTGAACTGTTCGGAATCAATCGTTGTCATCATG
Source organism: uncultured Muribaculaceae bacterium (assembly GCA_910578305.1). Classification (GTDB taxonomy): domain Bacteria; phylum Bacteroidota; class Bacteroidia; order Bacteroidales; family Muribaculaceae; genus Paramuribaculum. The sequence goes on along the minus strand of CAJTQH010000004.1, from coordinate 14,038 downwards.
GTGATGATGTTTTTTATGCTTTTTGTGCTTCTTATACTTTTTGTGTTTTGGCGGCTTGTGGTGATGATGACCGCCGTCAAAGTCGGTGTAATAGTCATTTTCAACACCCCAGTAACTATGCATGCTTCCACATCCGCTCAGTGACACTGCCGATCCGAGACAGATGGCTGTTGCCAATAGAATTGCGGTCCATTTACGTCGTCTCATAGATGAAATTTGTTGATTACAATTATATAATTATATCGGATATATAGGTATATTTGTTCACTTCCGCTATTGTCCAGCCATCGTTTTTTTAGTAACTTCGCGGAAAATTATTTCATTCTTACCTTTATGGCCGATAATTCCCTACTGAGCCGACTCGACGGCATTGATGCGCGTTTTGAAGAAGTCAGCACCCTTATCACTGACCCGGCTGTGATTGCCGATATGAAGCGCTATGTGCGTCTGACCAAAGAGTATAAGGAACTTGAAAAGTTACTTTCCACCACCCGTCGTTACCGCACTATGCTTGCCAATATAGAGGAGGCTCGCGAAGTGCTTGACACGGAAAGCGACGATGAATTGCGAGCCATGGCCAAGGAGGAACTGGACGAAGCCACGGCGGCGCTGCCCGTTCTTGAAGAGGAGATAAAACTGCTTCTCATTCCGGCCGATCCTGAAGATGGTAAGAATGCCATACTTGAGATTCGAGGAGGCACCGGTGGCGATGAAGCAGCCATTTTTGCCGGAGATCTGGCCAAGATGTACATGAAGTATTGCGAATCAAAAGGCTGGAATGTATCCATTACATCCATGAGCGAAGGCGCTGCCGGAGGCTACAAGGAGATAGTGATGGCTGTAAGCGGCGAAGGTGTCTACGGTACTCTTAAATATGAGAGCGGAGTGCACCGTGTGCAGCGTGTGCCGGCGACTGAAACTCAGGGACGTGTGCACACCTCGGCGGCTACCGTCGCTGTGCTTCCCGAGGCTGAGGCCTTTGATGTAGAGATAAATGAGGGTGAGATAAAGTGGGATACATTCCGTTCGGGTGGAGCCGGAGGTCAGAACGTCAACAAAGTGGAGTCCGGTGTGCGTCTGCGTTATATGTGGCGCAATCCCAATACCGGCGAGACTGAAGAAATTCTAATCGAGTGCACCGAGACTCGCGATCAGCCCAAAAATAAAGAGCGTGCATTAAGTCGATTGCGTACTTTCATCTACGACAAGGAACACCAGAAATACATTGACGACATCGCATCGCGCCGCAAAACCATGGTGTCGACCGGCGACCGTTCAGCCAAGATACGAACATACAATTACCCGCAAGGACGAATCACAGATCACCGCATTAATTATACGATTTACAATCTCCAGGCATTTGTCGACGGAGATATTCAGGATTGTATCGATCATCTGATCATCGCGGAAAATGCCGAGAAGCTCAAGGCTTCTGAATTATAAACGCCCATCATCGGTATGAACGAATCACCTCTCTCAGATACACGGCAGAAAAAATTATCTCTGTCAATGCTTGCCGATGCTTTTCAAATAAGCATCCGGCGATTTCCCGTCACTTCGGTGATGATACTGGTCACAACGCTCTGGTTACTCTACTACATAGAGTTTCCTCTTGGTTCGAAAAATGTCGAGATCGCCATGAACTTCGTGCTGCCTATGAGCTGTCTGTTGTCATTGTCCGTATCAATATGGTGCCGTGTATTCTCATATAGTCGTGCAAAGGAAGCCACAGCGCAGATTATAGCGGGAATCGCCATGCTCTGTGACATGATATATCTGTTGATATTCGGGCTCGAAA
>CAJTQH010000004.1:0-12225 GCA_910578305.1 uncultured Muribaculaceae bacterium | reverse complement strand
CATATGGCAGCGGTTGCGGCAGGAATCACGGCCATATTGTTTATTCCGTCAAAAGGCCGCATCTCCGAACGTGTTTCATGGATGTTTACCAATGAGCAACTGTCAAACCTATTTACTACGGCCTGTATATCGCTGTGTCTGTTAATAGCCATAATGATTATAGGTTTAACGATTGACACGCTTATTTTAGATCTTTCGTACAAGACATACGCAGAGATAGACGTGATATTGTGCTTCATGCTATGCTCGTATATAATGCTGTCGCGTATTCCTTCAAAAGACGAATGTGAAAACCGAAGCAAATCTTTCGAGCCGTCCGGATTCCGAATCGGACTTACAAAGTATCTGGTGCTTCCCGTTACACTTGTTTACATGGCCATTTTGTACATCTATGGTCTGAAAATACTGTTTTTATGGGAGCTGCCAAATGGAATAATATGCTGGTCTGTATCCGGGCTGGCACTTGTGGTGATCTTTGTGCTCTTTTTGCTTGAAGCCTTGAGAAAAAAAGGCACTGACAGCTATACCTTACTGTCATGCCGCATGCTTCCGTGGCTTATGCTTCCGCTACTTGTGATGATGAGTGTGGCCATCGGCTACCGCATCAATCAATATGGCATCACCCCTTCAAGGCTTTATGTAGCCGCATTCAATCTTTGGTGCTATTCCGCATTTGTGTATCTCGGATGTCGCAGGAATTCGTGGCGACTTAATAAAGTGGCGATATCGTTTGCCGTAATATTTCTGATTACATCAATCATTCCGGGAGCGAATTTCACTTCAATTTCCAACCGCTACATGCAGAATGCGGTGAAACGTCAGCTCATATCTGCCGGCATTAAGACCTTCCCGGCCGATCGAGAGACATTTGCAAAAGCGTATGAGTCGCTTGGCCGCAAAAGCAAACGAGATATTTATGAAAAACTGAATTATCTTGACTCATGGAATAACCATGATCTGATATCCGATATTATAGCATTTCCTGTTCATGACAACGAATCCTATTATTATATAGACCCGATATTCCAGCCTTATATGAGTGATCATAAGAATACCGATATTGATTATTTATATAGATTTCAGCAAATGGATCAATACCATATGATTCCCGAAGGATGTTCTAAAGTCAGAAATATCAATAAGTCATTTTACGATTGTACGATCAAGGACAGAACCATTACAATGACAGATGATCACGATACTATTATATTGAACATCAAGCATCTTGAAAAATTGAAAAACGACACATGTGTTACTATCAGTATGCCGGGCGACAGTCTGATACTCATACCGGAGTACATCAATATCAACGTAGGCACTGAGGGTGGAAATGAAAAAGTAAACTATTGCCACATAAACGGCTATTTATTCAAGAAATAAACAAACCAGACAACGATATGAAAAGATCAGAACTTATTGAAAACATCCGTCGCAAAGGATCATTCCTTTGCGTAGGTCTTGACACCGACGTAAAAAAAATACCGGCTCATCTTCTTGAATCGGAAGATCCGATATTTGAATTCAACAAAGCGATTATCGACGCTACGGCTCCCTATTGTGTGGCCTATAAGCCCAATATGGCATTTTATGAGAGTTTCGGATCGAAAGGGTGGGATGCTCTTGAACGCACTATCAGCTATATCAAGCAGAACTATCCCGACCAGTTTATTATAGCCGATGCAAAACGCGGCGACATAGGCAACACATCAAAACTCTATGCCCGCAGCTTCTTCGAACATCTCGATGTCGATGCTATAACTGTGGCTCCGTATATGGGTGAAGACAGCGTGACACCGTTTCTCGGTTATGAAGGCAAATGGGTGATTCTGCTCGCTCTTACATCCAACAAAGGCTCACACGATTTTCAGCTGATAAAAAATGAGGAAGGCACTCCCCTCTTCGAATCGGTAATAGGTAAGTCTAAGCAATGGGCCGGTGACGACGAGATGATGTATGTGGTAGGCGCCACGCAGGGTCGCATGTTTGAGGATATACGTCGTGTAGCTCCTACATCATTCCTTCTTGTTCCGGGCGTAGGTGCACAGGGCGGAAGCCTTGAAGAAGTATGCCGCTACGGTATGATACCGGGCGATTGTGGCCTGCTTGTCAATTCATCGCGTGGCATAATATATGCCTCTAACGGGACTGACTTTGCCGAAGTCGCCGCTGCCGAAGCCCGTAAGCTCCGCGACCAGATGTCGGATCTACTGAGTAAATAATCCATCGAACGCACACTATACAGCCTTTGTCGATGACATGTATCGGCAAAGGCTTTATACTTTTTATGGAAACTTCCGGATTTGACATTCCATTGTCGAGGCAATACACCGATACATCCCTCAGATTGATCTATGAATCTGTAAGTGGTTATTGTCGTATATACTCTGCTGTAAGAAACGGCCGAAGAATCGCCCTAAAAGCCCTCAAACCGGAGTATCTCGACAGCGCAATCCATATCGAATTGCTACGGAAGGAATATGAGATCGGCCACACACTGTATCATCACAACATCACTGCCACACTCGGATATGAAATCATTGATGGTGTCGGACCCGCAATAATGATGGAACTGGTAGATGGTGTCACGCTTGACGATTATTTGGCAGCCAACACTCCATTGGCTCGAGATAAAGCGATGGATATCACTAACCAGATATGCGATGCTCTCGATTATCTGCATAGTCATCAGATCATACATCGCGACCTTAAACCCGGGAATATCATGCTGGCCAATTCCGGTAAATTTGTGAAGCTGATTGATTTCGGACTCAGCGACGGCACGGCATACACTGATTTCAAATATGCCGGAGGGACCCGGCATTACAGTGCTCCCGAGCAACTTACCTCCGGTACTGACAGCGATCCGCGGGTAGATATCTATTCGCTTGGGATGATCATGCAACGCATGAGTGGCAATGCATCAAAAGGATATTGCAAGGTGGCAGCGCAGTGCAGTGCCGAAGATCCGGAATTGCGACCTGCAGAAGCATCGTCCATTCCATCGCTTATTCGCCGTAAAGACCAAGGTCGACGGCTGCGAATACTATCATTAGCCACTGCCGTTCTGCTGTCTGTTGGAGCAGTCATCGCCATTATGGGAAGCCGTGGGATGGTTTCACAGATGACCCCGATCGAAACTCTGGCGCAGAATACGCCCCGGGACACTACAGAAGCCGGCATTATTCCCGCCACTGCTGCTATTTCCGCTCCAGCTACCGTGCCGGACTTACCTCATAAGCGTGCAACCCACTCAAACCAGATAAGTGATCAAAGACTTGACTCAATGATTACATACACACGCATATACGTACAGACAGAACTTGACAAATGGTACTCCTCCGATTCATCAGAGTATTCGTTTGATTCATACAGACTTCTTCAAAATGTTTACAGATATGTCGAAGAACAATGTGGTGGTGATCCGGCAACATTTGCAAGGATAAAACCAATTATCTCCGAGACGGCTACTTCTGTCATGCACAACTTTTATTCAGATATTGAATGTGGCCTGCCATAATCAGGCAGGCCACATCATGATTAGGAGCCGGTTCTAAATCGACTATTCCTCTGTGTCATCATCATCATCGGCTCCGAGATATTTGCCCATTTCAATAAAGACTTTGCATTCACATACGGCGACGGCAACGACCAATATTGCGGCAAGCATAGTCAAAGATTCTGTGTCAGGATCGCCAATACGACACCTCAACTCATATATCATATAACAAATGAACATGAAAAACGATGTGATGCCGGCGGCTAAAAACCATGTTCCAAGCGGAGTAATTTCAGATTTACGCAAAGCCTGTCCTATTCCCACCCATGCGGCGGCAATGAAAATGTAACCGACATATATAGCTAAAAAATCATCCATAGCTTCTGTAACCAGGTTCCATACGACTGCGGCCACAGCGACACCAAGCATCACCTGAAGCGCGGTTCTCAGTTGTTTTGACAGATCAAACTGTAACAGATACTTTCTGAACTCAAAGGCAAGCAGTGTAAAAAATACAGTTGAAAACATCTCCGGAATCCATCCGGGGACATTCGCACAAAAGTCAAAAATGCCGCTGGAAAGCTTAACTCTTCCTGGACCATAATGATGACCGGAGGTAGGTTCCAATTCAAGCCAATAGGCAATAGACCCTATCATCCAAACAATCGCTCCTGCACACGCCAGCAGATAGTAGATTTTGATTTTCAACGGAGACGGATATTCTACCTCATATTCGGCTTCAGATTCCGTTTCCATATGTGGAGCCGTCTGTTCCAACGCATGCGAATCGGAAGCAGAGGAAGCAGTCGTGTTTAACGACGAGTCACCGGTGGCATTTCCAACAACTGTTTCAGGTTCAGAATCAGTGTTCTGAACTTTGGTCCCGCATTCCTGACAGAATCGGACGTTTTCATTCAATTTTGTCCCGCAATTCTTACAAAACATGATAATTTAAATTTAAGTGTCTATTAAAAATAATGATTTTTATTTTCGCGATTATTTTAAGGAGTAATGACAAATCCGCACACGCCAATTGCCACAAATCTTTCTTTTTTCTTATTCACCGGTTTGAAATATGCAACTTTGAACAACATGAAATTCTTGACGGTTATGGTGCCGAATCTTTCTGCAATCTTTATGGCCTCATCATCATCAAAAGAATCCCCGTCTATAATTGCTCCGAAATTGTCAACACCCATATAGTCGCCGACACGGTCAGATACTTTTGTGATCAATTCATGAGCAACTTCCGATTTGACTTTATACTCCGAAGGAGCAAAAACCAACAATACAGCAGCAATAATCAGATATGGAATAACTTCGTAAAACCAATCAAATGACGATGTCGAATCATTGTCATCATCTGCGTCCTCTTCATAGGCTTCGTAGTCCACATCATCATCTGATGAATTTACGTTTGTCGCACCACAGGCATGACAGAATTTCTGTTCGTCCTCAATTTTGGCACCGCAATTAGCACAATACATAAATAGGTAATTCTAAAGTTCTTCGATTATAATCGGTTCTTGTTCGATAACTGTTTTAGGCTGATCCGCCAATTCTCTTTTAATTTTTTTCAATTTATCATACTCGGCCATGGTTGAATTATCTAAAAGTGCCTCACGGACCGCAAGAAACAGAATCATGTCATAATCATCCCAACGAGGATATTGCATCTGCGCCGATTCCACATCTCCTGATTCAGTTTCAGCTTCAGTATATTCAATCATGTAGGAAATTATTGCCTTATATTCCTCCTGAGTGAAAGTGGTTTCAATTCCATCTTTTTCAATTTTTTCATTTACTGATTCCAACACATCTCCATTTGAGCATGAAATCATCATTGTGGCCAACATGACCGCCATTGCAACAAGTACTTTTTTCATTGATCTTTGATTTATTTATAGTTAATAAAATAATTGATTCCCGACATTACAATACAAAACAAGGCAGAGGCGGAATGCCAACTGTCTTATTTGTTCGTTGAGGCTCTCGCATTGCCTTGAAGTCCAAATAAAAACAGAGCAGTCCACCCCTGCGTTGAGGGATGAAACGCCACCTGCCGAGGATTATGGACTTCAATTGGAATTTGCGAGATTTCAACGAATTAATCCTACAGTAACAGCGATTCGATATTTTAATGCCGGCAGTCCTCCGACCATCCGGCCCTTGTTTCTTTCGCAAATATAAAGAATAATATTTAAAGCGAAAAAATTTATTCAGGACTTGCTCTGTTTTAATCACAAAATTAAAGCCAGTATGTGTCTGCCATGAAATATGGTTTAATCCTATATGGTTCAATTTTACATATCTTAACAATAGCTCTTTTTACTTCTGACACATTCAAGACTAATTTTGTGGTCAAATCATAGTTTTATGAAACCCGAACAAGAAAAGCTCGATTTATTGTTACAGACCGTAGGCCGGACATTCGGCACCACCCCTCGCACCCCGACCGATTTTGTGATGCTTGCCTCGGAAATACAGCAGTCCACCGGTCGCACAATCGGACTTTCCACACTCAAGCGACTGTGGGGATATGTGAAGGATCAGTCCGGAACAACCTACTCCACCCTTTCGCTTTTAAGTCGTTATGCCGGACACAGCGACTGGGACAGCTTCTGTCGTTTCGCCACTATTCCTGCCGGTGAAGAGGATGAATCGGGGTTTTCATCGGAAGCCATTGTCCACTCCGCAATACTTGTCATAGGCACGAAAGTTGAATTGATCCTTGGGCCGTATAAGAGATGTGTGATAATAAAAACCACAGAACCGGACATATTTAAAATCATTGAGGCCACAAATATCAAAATTGAAGTAGGCGACACTTTGTGTGTGGCTTGCATGGCTGTTGGCAGGCCTTTTTTTGCAACCGACTGCCGTCGTGGAGACCGAATGCTCGGAGCATACACCGGAGCTTGTATCGAACGCATCCGCACTATCGACATTCATAAATGAATACCTACCCGCAACCTTTATCATACACAATATATCATGCATGGAATAATTGAGGAATTATTTCCTTATTATTTCGGAAAAATTCATTACATTTGCGTCAATGTTAAAACCTAAAACCAAAATTATTGATAACATGACAATCGACGATTTCAATTTTGCCGGCAAAAAGGCAATCGTACGTGTTGACTTCAACGTGCCCCTGGACGAAAACGGTAACATCACTGACGACACCCGTATCCGTGGTGCTCTCCCCACCCTCAAGAAAATCCTCAGCGACGGTGGCAGCCTTATCATCATGAGCCACATGGGCAAGCCTAAAGGAAAAGTGAACCCCAAGTTCTCTCTTGCCCAGATCAAGGATGCCGTGGCCAAAGCCCTCGGCGCTGATGTGAAGTTTGCTCCTGATTGCGCCAAGGCTTCTGAAGACGCTGCCGCACTGAAGCCCGGTGAAGTGCTTCTGCTTGAAAACCTCCGTTTCTATCCCGAGGAAGAAGGCAAGCCCGTAGGAATCGACAAAGAAGATCCCGCTTACGATGCAGCCAAGAAGGAAATGAAAGAACGTCAGAAAGAGTTCGCAAAGACTCTCGCAAGCTATGCCGACGTTTATGTGAACGATGCTTTCGGTACCGCTCACCGCAAACACGCTTCTACTGCTGTGATCGCCGACTACTTCGATAAGGAGGACAAGATGCTCGGTTACCTCATGGAAAAAGAGGTAAAGGCTGTTGACAATATCCTCAGCGACATCAAGCGTCCCTTCACCGCCATCATGGGTGGCTCTAAGGTTTCTACCAAGATCGGTATCATCGAAAACCTTATGGATAAGGTAGACAACCTGATCCTTTGCGGCGGTATGACTTATACTTTCGCAAAAGCCATGGGTGGCAACGAGGGTCTCTCGCTCTGCGAACTCGACAAACTTGACCTTGCCCTCGATATCATGAAGAAGGCAAAAGAAAAAGGCGTTAACCTCGTGCTCGGTACTGACTGCGTGGCTGCCGACAAGTTTGCCAACGACGCAAATACCCAGATATGCAGCGTAATGGATATTCCCGAAGGTTGGGAAGGCATGGATGCCGGTCCTGAAACCCGTAAGGCATTCGCTAAAGTGATCCTTCCTGCCAAGACTATTCTCTGGAATGGCCCTGCAGGCGTATTTGAGTTCGACAACTTCACTGCAGGTTCACGTGCCATTGCAGATGCTATCGTAGAAGCTACCAAGAACGGTGCATTCTCACTCGTTGGCGGTGGTGACTCTGTAGCTTGTGTAAACAAGTTCGGTCTGGCCGATGAAGTTTCATACGTTTCTACCGGTGGTGGTGCTCTTCTCGAAGCTATCGAAGGTAAGGTACTTCCCGGCGTAGCTGCTGTCAAGGGCTAAAATACAGACATAACCAATCAACCATTATACGGCAGTGTGTCATCAATATGGCATACTGCCTATTTTTTATCTACGTTTAGGTTCCGACATCCGACCAAGCCTTCACTAATTCCTATTACAAGTTACTATTACAAGCACTCGCTATAATTTCAATTCAAAGGAATTTGTCGGATTATAATAATTTTTAATATCTTTGCAACAGATTAAAGATTGCGAATATTGAGAAGAGTCTCATAACGAAATAAGACAACGCAATCTGGTCTAACATATTAAGAAATTAAGAAAGCGTAATTTGCTTTATCCGTAACTAAGAAATCGCCAATTTCAAATCAACATCGGATCGAGCAGACATTACCCACATGCATGATATTCCACCTCACATTCGAGGTCGATTTACCGGCATGGCGTGGGGTGGACTGTTTATTCATGTTGATGGGCGTTTGGCGATGCCTTTAGTTAGAATAAACTGAACATCGTCCCACGCTTTTACATTTTTATAACTCCATTATTATTATCGTCTGCCGACGGGACGCGGGAGCCAAACATTTAACTGCTATGAAACGTTTTATGTTTTTTATGGCATACGTCATTTGTATGTCGGCCTGCATATCAGCTTATGCAGCCAAGAAAATTACCGTTCATGTAATTCCAGAAGATGCAACCATCTATCGCGATGGAATGGAAGTTGGAAATGGCATCTACACAGTTGAGTTTAAAAAAGACATGGAGTTTGTCACTCTCCGACTGGAAGCCCCCGGTTATATCAGCAAACGCATCACTGTAAGAAAAGACAATCCCAAGAAAGAGATTATGTTCCGACTTGCCGAGGATGAAGCCATGTCAAATTCCATCGGCTCCGAAGATGGTAGCGAATTGGCGAACAAATGGTTTGATGTTACCTGCCGAAAAGGGTTGACAGAAGATGTAATCTGGAAAAGGCTTATCAATATTGCTATTTCAAACTTTGAAGAACTGGAAGTGCGTGACAAGTCCGCTGGATGGATACGTTCGGCTTGGGTTGTAAAGCACTTTAAGAATCAGGATGTACGCACTCGCCTTGAAATCAGACTCTCGTTTTCCGACGACGACACTCCTTCATATAAAGTAAGACTGATCAGTGAAATCAAAGAATCAAAAGACAGCAAAAACGCATATTCGAAATACGACCGTCTGCTAAAGGTCTACGAACCGGTAATAACCGAATTACAAACAACCGTAGGCAGCAATCTCTAATTTCAATCTGACATGAAGAAAATACATATCATTTTTATAATTCTTTTGTATATATGCGTATCATGCCCTGTCACATCCGATGCAAAACTCCCCAAATTCTTTACTTCCGGGCTGAAGAACAGAATCAAAGACCTCAAAGAAAAGGCAGCTGAAAAGAAGAATAAAGAAGACATTGAACAGTTTGTTAACGAAAGTGGCGCAGAGAGCGGGACTGATCCTATCACAGCTCTTTCCATAGAATATCCTGAGCTGGCAGCCCAGTTGAATCAGATGATGGAGAGCGATCCGGTTTACACACAAAAGGTATTGCAAACAATCATATCCAACTCTTCAATGGCCGAAAATTTGAATCTGTTTTTCAAAAAATACCCATCATTTAAAACGTATCCTTTTGCCGAAAACGAACTTGAATGGAATGAATTCAAGACAAATAAAGCATCTGCCAGCATAACACCTGATGGATTACTACAGCTAAAAAACGACAATAAGGAGAACAAGGATAATCAAGACAATGAATACAGCAGTCTTATATATTCCTACACAGACCTGCCGTTGAATGTTCAGGGAGATTTTGCCATATCGACACAAATGCTCCTGCCAAAATATGAAAAAGGTCACCCATACGCGATATTGATCAATCTTGAAGACAAATTCAACTGTGGAATTATCTCATTTGATTGTGAAACAGTCAGGTATCTCCAGCTGAAAGACGGAAAAATTGTTTCGGAACAAAGCGTGTTGATTAATGGGAAAAAATCAAAAAATGCTTTTGTCAATGTCATGATAGAAAAGACCGGAGGTAAAGTTATGGTATCCGTAAATAATGACCCTTGTCTAAAAATCCGAAAAATAGACTATCTACACACAGGCTTTGGCTTTGGTGCCTATCCTAGAAGTTCCTTCAAAGTATTATCGCTAGGATGCGGAATGGGCGATGATGAATCCGACAACTGAGAAATAAGATCATCCTCTATGCCTATATGAACAACATCCATTGAGGCTGTCTAACAAGTGAACTGCACCCCAAAAGTTTTTTGTCTAACTTTTGGGGTGCAGTTCAAAACCTTAATTCCAACACAGCCTCATTATTTTACAGACCTTCGATTTTAAGAAGCAATCGTTTCGCCTCTATACCGCCGGCATATCCGGTCAATGATCCGTTGCTCCCCACTACTCTGTGGCATGGTATGAAAATCGACAGAGCGTTGGCTCCGGTGGCACCGGCCACCGCTCTTACCGCACTCTTGCACCCGGCTTTTACAGCGAGTTCACGGTAGGAACATGTGACGCCGTATGGCAAACATTGGATCTCCGCCCATGTCCTTTGCTGAAATTCAGTGCCTGCCGGAAGTAATGGGATGCTGACCGCTGAAATATTCATCAAGTTGTAGGGCTGCATTCACTAAGCATTCCGTACGGCTGGCATGATTTACTATGACAACAGAAGTCCCAAGACGCCGAGATACACGGGCTATTATGGCACAATGATGCGGCGATTCAGTCCAGTCGCACAGACACAATCGACCATCGTATTCACCGAGTAGAAGCGTTCCGCACGGCGAATCGTATGAGCAAGCATTGATAATCATAAATTATTATATTTACTGCAATCAGGCGAATAATGCCCTGAATGCCTCTTCAACTTTAGCCACCTCTTCGATATGGATGCTGAATCGCTCACGGTCAACTCCCTTAAGGTTGTGGCGTGGTATGATTATGGTTTTCATGCCGAGTTTTTCAGCCTCGGAAATACGCTGTTCGATGCGCGTCACCTGTCGTATCTCGCCGGAAAGGCCCACTTCCCCGGCCATACATACTCCATGAGGTATGGCCATATCGACATTGGACGACAATATGGCGCATATAACCGGCAGATCCAGAGCTGTATCGTTGACTTTGAGTCCGCCTGCTATATTAAGGAACACATCTTTTTGCGCGAGTTTGAATCCGACTCGTTTTTCCAACACGGCAAGCAGCATGTTCATGCGCTTGGCATCGAATCCGGTGACGGTGCGCTGCGGTGTGCCGTATGCTGCGGTACTAACCAGTGCCTGTATTTCAATCAAAAACGGACGCATGCCCTCCAGTGTGATTCCGACAGCCGATCCTGAGAGCTCCTCACTTTCAGCATTGCGGCTTATGAGCATTTCCGACGGGTTGGTCACTTCCCGGAGTCCACGCTGGCACATTTCATATATCCCAAGCTCCGAAGTGCTTCCAAAGCGGTTTTTTATAGATCGGAGTATGCGATACATGTAGTGGTGATCGCCTTCAAACTGAAGCACCGCATCCACTATGTGTTCCAATACTTTCGGGCCGGCTATGCTACCCTCTTTGTTGATGTGCCCGATAAGTATCACCGGCACACCGCTCTCTTTGGCATACTTAAGTAATTGCGCAGAGCATTCCCGTACCTGGCTTACGCTTCCTGCCGACGACTCTATGGCATCGGATGCAATGGTCTGGATCGAGTCGACAATCACAATCTCCGGCTCAACTTCTCGGATATGATCCATGATGTTGTCGAGCGAGGTTTCACACGCTATGAGCACATTGTCGCACACACGACCGATACGGTCGGCGCGCATTAAGCTGTGCCGCGCTTTCCTCACCAGATATATAGAGAATTTTTTTTGACCGAATCGACAGTATGTTCTGAAGCACGAGTGTAGACTTGCCGATACCAGGCTCTCCACCAATGAGCACTAATGATCCGGACACGAGTCCGCCCCCAAGCACACGGTTGAGTTCCTGACTTGGCATCTTGATACGAGGCTCGTTGACAATCTCTATGTCAGAGACTCTTTGCGGCTTGCTTTTGGTGCGGGCAGAAAGGGTGGTGCTTTTGGATGATTTTGCGCTGACGCGTTCCTCGACCATGGTGTTCCATGCGCCACAGGCCGGACAACGTCCCACCCATTTGGGTGAATCGGCTCCACACTCACTGCAAAACCATACGGTCTTATTTTTTGCCATAAGCTTCTGTTCTTCTGAATTCCGACAATATTATAGCGGTGGCAGTTGCCACATTCAATGATTCCGATGTGTCTGCATCGATGGGATAAGGCGGTATAAAGAGTTTGTCGCTGACAAGACCACGCACATCGTCCGAGATTCCCTGTCCCTCGTTGCCCATTACTATCACGCCGCTATGGCT
>CAJTQH010000003.1:54638-63550 GCA_910578305.1 uncultured Muribaculaceae bacterium | reverse complement strand
GCGGCCGTCGATACGGACAGGTGTGCCCGTCTTCATCCGGTCGGTCACAAATCCAAGTGATCTCAACTGCTCGGTGAGGCCATACGACGCCGGTTCGGACACACGCCCGCCACACGTCTTCACCTCACCCACATGCATAAGCCCGTTGAGAAATGTTCCGGCAGTAAGCACCACCGAACGAGCCGAAAACTCAGCTCCCATCACAGTGCGCACACCGACAACATGGCCATCGTCCACGAGCAACTCATTGACAGAATCCTGCCACATATAAAGCCCGGTGGTATTTTCGAGAATCTGACGCCACAAAGCCGAAAACCGCATACGGTCGCTCTGCGCACGCGGACTCCACATGGCAGGTCCTTTGGATCTATTGAGCATGCGAAACTGTATGGCCGAACGGTCAGTAACAATACCCATTTGGCCACCCAACGCATCTATCTCTCTGACAATCTGCCCCTTAGCAATACCACCGACTGCCGGATTACAGCTCATCTGCGCTATCTTGTTCATATCCATAGTGATCAGCAGCGTACGCGACCCAAGGCGAGCAGCTGCCGATGCAGCCTCGCATCCGGCATGGCCGGCACCAATCACTATCACATCATAGTCGAAACGCATAATATATCAGTCTGTAATATTATCATTAAACCACATAGCAAGAGCAGCATTCTCGTGCTTCTCCATAATCTCCCTCTCTCCAGGGCCTTTGTCATCAATCCCGCAGAGATGCAATACACCGTGTGCTATAACACGATATAATTCCGACTCATACGTCGCCCCTACCTCTTCGGCATTAGAGAATACAGTGTCAAGCGAAATAAAAATATCGCCGCTCACACGCCGACCATGAGTATTATCGAAGGTTATGATGTCTGTATAATAGTCGTGATCGAGAAACTTACGGTTGACCTCTATAATCTTATCATCATTGCAGAACACGTAGGTCAACGGTCCGAGAATACGGTTGTGAGAATCCACCACGCATCGCAACCAGGCTTCCACGCGGTCAATGTCGATAGCAGGCATCTCTGCGCCATCGACCATCCATTGTATCATTTTGTCCATATCCGGTGATATTACTCACAAAAGTAATAATTATTTTGTAAAAATGAGCAACGAGCCGCTTTTTGAATTTTCCGAGCAAAATCCCCGACACGCAAAAAGCAGCCTTAACCACTCAGCAACTGCAATTTACCCCAAATTTAACCCCGCGAGAATCAAATATTCAACAACAGACCGCCCATTCTATCGGAAAAATCTATCTCTCGCGGCCAAAAAAAACATTAACTTTGCCGTAAATGGAAAAAACAATAATCGACGATCTACAACTACATGCCAACGAAGAAAAAGCCCGGATACTCTCAGGATTTTTCAAAACAGGCAAAGGCGAATACGGCGAGGGCGACAAATTTATCGGAGTCACGGTGCCTCTGATACGCGAAGTGGCTCGAAGGCATCGCAGCTCCGCATCGACCAAATGCATCACCGCCCTACTCTCAAGTCCGATACACGAACACCGGATGTGCGCACTCCTTATATTAACAGAACAATTCAAGGCGGCACGAAAAGACGACAGCACCCGCAAGCGCATAGTCGAATACTATCTCGACCATACCGCTGCAATCAACAACTGGGATCTCGTGGATCTGTCGGCTCCTAAGATAATCGGCGAATGGATGCTCACCCATCCCATGCCACAGACTCTAGACGCCATGAGTCAATCGAGCAACATGTGGGTACAGCGCATAGCCATAGTGAGCACCATGACACTAATACGCCACAACATGTTTGCCGACACTCTGCGGCTCGCCGACCGATATCTGACACATCCCCACCAACTCATGCACAAAGCTACCGGATGGATGCTGCGCGAGATCGGCAAAAAAGACATGGACGTGCTCACCGACTATCTGCGCCACAACGCCCATCTGATGCCACGCACTGCCCTGCGCTATGCCATAGAGCGCATGCCGGAAGATCAACGCAAATCATGGCTGGCGATAAAAAGATCCAAACCGACCGGCCGACAATAAAAAAAATATTTTGGCCAACCCGCCAAAGATATTATCTTTGCCGTCACAGACATCACAAGGCCATGAACAAAATTTCGGCAACAATACTCACCTACAATGAAGGTCGCCGCATAGAAGCGTGCCTGCAATCGTTGCGCGACATAGCCGACGAGATAATTGTAGTGGACTCATACTCGACCGACAACACCATCGATATCTGCCGACGATACGGCTGCAAGATATCCCAACGACGGCTCGCCGGATTCGGAGCCCAACGCCAGTATGCCACATCGCTCACCACACACAGCTACGTATTGGCGGTGGATGCCGACGAAGTCCTGTCGCCGGCACTGCGCCAGAGCTTGATGACGCTGAAAAGCGAAAAGATCGAACATCGCGTCTATGCGGTGTCTCGCCAGAACTTCTTCTGCGGATATGCGGTGAAACACTGCGGATGGTATCCCGATCTGCAGATACGCCTTTTCGACAAACGATATGCCAACTGGAACCTTCGCGACGTGCACGAACGCGTCATATTCCGCGACTCGGTACGCCCGCAGCGACTGAGTGGCGATCTGCTCCACTACAGGTGCGACACCGTAGAGGAATACACCGTAAAACAGCTACAGCTCGCCGAAATAAAAGCCAACGTACTTGCTACCGACGACAGCACCATATCGCCTGTCACTCCGAAAATAAAAGCAGTGAAAGCGTTCCTGTCGATGTACATAGGAAGTGCCGGCTTCCTCGACGGTCACGTGGGGCTGGCCATAAGCCACCACCACTACAAAGCCACCAAACACGCCTTCGCCAAGGCACGCACCATACAGAAACAAAACTCCTGCCATACCTCTCAACATGAATAAACGCATAGCGGTCTACTGCCAGAACACATCACAATATATAAATGTGGATGGAGGCGACACCCTGCTCGACCTCTACTCCAAAGTGAAGCACCTGATAGAGTTCACCCCTATAAACGCGCGTGTAAACAACAAAGCCGAAGATCTTCACTATCCTATCTACGCACCGAAAACAGTAGAGTTCATGCCGGTCACATCACCATCCGGTTCACGCACCTACATACGCTCGTTGTGCATGATGCTGTATCACGCCGTCGACCGATGCCTCCCCGGAGCCACACTGAGCATCGAGCACTCCCTGTCGCGCGGCTACTACTGCCGCATTCTCACCCCGCAGCCAACGACCGACATGCAACAGCTCTGCTCGCGCCTCAAAGCCCACATGCAGTCGCTGGCCCAACGCGACATCCCGTTTGAGCGCATGGAACAGCGGACCTCCGACGTGGCAGACATATTCCGAAACCAAGGACTGCACGACAAAGTAAAACTACTCGAATCGCTCCACGACCTCTATACTGTATATTACAGACTCGACGGACTATGCGACAGCTATTATGGAGCTCTCGCCCCATCTACGGGACAACTCACCACATTCGACCTCATACCATATAAAGAAGGGTTGCTGCTGCTCGGCCCCTCCGAGAGCGACCCCACAACCCCGAACACACCTGTCGAGCAGGAAAAAATGTACCGCGCATTCACCGACCACCTTGCATTCAACCACATAGTAGGCGTGAGCAATGTAGGCGAACTGAACAAGGCTGTAGCCGAAGGCAACTCGCCCATGCTCATCAATGTGGCCGAAGCGCTGCACAACAACCGCATAGCCGCCATAGCCGACGAAATAACACACCGTTACCGCAATGGGCAGGCCCGGATAGTGATGATAGCCGGACCGTCATCGTCGGGCAAGACCACATTTACCAAGCGACTCGCCATCCAGCTCATGACCAATCTGCTTGAGCCTCAAATGATATCACTCGACGACTACTTCGTTGATCGTCATAAAACCCCACTCGACGATAATGGCGATTATGACTACGAATCGCTCTATGCGCTCGACCTCCCGACGTTCAACAACCACCTCAACCGGCTGCTCGACGGCCAGGAAGTGGAGCTACCCTACTACAACTTTGCCACAGGCTCACGCGAATACCGCGGCAACCGGATCCGACTGAAGCCCAACTCGATATTGCTCATCGAAGGCATACACGGACTCAATCCGGAGCTGACCGCAAGTGTGGACGAATCCATGAAATACCGTGTATACGTATCCGCCCTGACCACCATATCCATCGACGACCACAACTGGATACCCACCACCGACAACCGCCTGCTGAGACGCATCATTCGCGACGCACGCTACCGCGGAGTAAGTCCTGAATCCACCATACGCCGCTGGCCGAGTGTGCGCCGCGGCGAAGAGCGATGGATATTCCCATATCAGGAAAACGCCGACGCAATGTTCAACTCCTCGCTACTCTTTGAACTCGGCGTCATGAAAAACCGTGGCGAAGAAGTGCTCAGACAAGTGCCACACGATGTAGTGGAATACGCCGAGGCAGCACGCCTGAAGACATTTCTAAGCTACTTCACCCACATCTCCGAAGAGTTCATACCATCCACATCACTACTGCGCGAATTTCTCGGCGGAAGCAGCTTCAAATATTAGAGGAATGCCCGATTAATGCCGTCAAAATATGTTTTAAAACATGTTTTAAATCCATCACACCGCATGTCTGCGCCACAAGCCAATTCTTAACGATTGTATTAACTTGATTTAACAATACGACAAATTCTTTATGTGAATTTATCTGTAATTTTGCACTACACATACGTAGCCTGAGATAGGCCGTAAAGGGCTTTCCGGGCTATGTAGAACACAACAACACCCCACCGTTCTCGTGCAGACACCGGGAGTTATAACTTAGTTAACCGTAGATTAAACCGCTTTTTAGTGCATTTTACTGTCATTACTATCTCCATGTATATTGAGCATAGCACGCAGCGCGTCGCTATGCCCAAACGAATGTATGCCAACTTTAATTAATCCCTTATATCTATTAACTAACCAAAACCAAAATTTATGAAGGCAAAGGTAACAAGCTTGTTATTCTGTCTCTTACTGTTCCCGGTATTGGCATTTGCAGCCAATCCTATCACAGTGACCGGAACAGTGACAGATAACAACGGTGAACCCCTGATTGGTGTTTCGGTAATAGTAACCGGCAACTCCACAGGTATGTCCACCAACATTGACGGTGAATTCTCCGTCAAAGCTGCCGTAGGCGACGTGCTGAAGTTTACTTACATCGGCTACGCACCTCAGCAAATTACAGTAACAGGTGAAGGTCCCGTCAACGTAGTGATGCAGCCCGACGCCACCACACTCGACGAAGTCGTGGTCACCGCTCTCGGCATCAAACGTTCGGAGAAGTCCCTCTCCTACAATGTGCAGCAGGTGAAAGGCGAAGCCCTTACAACAAACAAAGACGCCAACTTTATCAACTCACTCGCCGGTAAAGTAGCAGGTGTCAACATCAACGCATCTTCCTCCGGTACCGGCGGTATCTCCAAGGTTGTGATGCGTGGTACCAAATCTATCATGCAGAGCTCCAACGCTCTTTATGTGATCGACGGTATGCCTATGCGCGGTGCGCGCTCGTCCGGCGACACAGGAGCATTCGGATCTGCAGGTGCCACCGAACCGATCGCTGATATCAACCCCGATGACATCGAATCTATGTCAGTGCTGACCGGTGCGGCTGCTGCCGCTCTTTATGGTTCTGACGCTGCCAACGGCGCCATCGTCATCACCACCAAGAAAGGTCAGGCCGGCAAGACCAAAATCACCGTAGGATCAAACCTCGAATGGAACCGCGCATGGATTCTTCCCCGCTTCCAGAACAATTACGGTGCAGGAACTAAAGGCGTTTATGATCCCACATCGCCCTCAAGCTGGGGTGCACGCCTTACTCCCTACAACTCTTATGCTTACGACGTAGCAAACGACTACCTCCGCACAGGCTTTGTAGCAACCAACTCAGTTACATTCTCTACAGGAAACGACAAAAACCAGACTTATGCATCTGTAGCATCAGTCAACTCAAAAGGCATTGTGCCCAATGACCGTTACGATCGCTACAACTTCAGCATCCGTAACACCACCAGCTTCCTTGACGACAAGATGACCCTTGACCTCAACGCAAGCTACATCCACCAGACCGACCGCAACATGATCAACCAGGGTACATACATGAACCCATTGGTAGGAGCATACCTCTTCCCCCGCGGCAACGACTGGGACTATGTACGCATGTATGAAACCTACGACCCCAACCGTCAGATTTCCACACAGAACTGGGATCTCGGTGACTACCAGCTCGTAGCACAGAACCCCTACTGGGTCAACTATCGCAACGTACGCACCAACTCAAAAGATCGCTACATGATGGGTGCCCAGCTCTCTTATCGCGTGCTCCCTTACCTTACTCTTAGCGGTCGCGTACGCATTGACAACTCTTACACCAACCACGAAGACAAACGCTATGCCTCTACCAACAACCAGATGACAGGCCTTAGCGACAACGGCTACTATGCTGTGACCAACTATAAGGAAAAACAGATCTATGCCGACTTCCTCGCAAGCTTCCAGAAGGATCTTAGCGAAGACTGGAATCTCCAGGCCAACTTCGGTGGTTCTATCTCCGATATGCGCTTCTACTCTAATGACACCCGTGGCGCAATCGCTGACGGCAAAGGCTCATTCGCAGGTATTTCTCCCGGTCTGCCAAACTTCTTCGCAGTACAGAACCTTGCTTACAACCAAGTAGTTGTCATGCAGGATGGCTGGCGCGAACAGACTCAGTCACTATACGCAAGTGCCGATCTCGGCTACCGCAAGACCTACTATCTGACATTGACCGGCCGTAACGACTGGCCCTCTCAGCTCGCAGGTCCCCGCTCAAAGAACTCAAGCTTCTTCTATCCCTCTGTAGGTCTTTCTGTTCTCATGACCCAGCTTCTTGAAGATGCCGGTGTGAACGTTAACCCCGAATACCTCTCATTCTGGAAAATACGTGCATCTTGGGCAGACGTAGGTACTGCATTCCAGCGCTTCCTTGCCAATCCCGGATACGAATACAACAGCCAGACCCACACATGGGCTGTAAAAACACAGTATCCCATGTATAACCTCGAACCCGAACGCACCAAGTCATGGGAAGTAGGTATGAACTTCCGTTTCCTCAAGGACTTCAGCTTCGACGCAACATGGTATCAGGCCGATACACACAACCAGACCTTCAACCCCGGTCTCGCTACCGGCGAATGGTCAAAGATCTATATTCAGACCGGTAACGTACGTAACTGGGGTATGGAATTTGCCCTTCGTTTCGACCACACCTGGGGCGATTTCACCTGGGATACCGGCCTTACTTACTCATTCAACCGCAACAAGATCGTAGAACTCGGTTCGAAAGCAATCAACCCCATTACCGGTGCTCCCATCGAAGGTCTTGATCAGCTTGAAGTTGGCGATGCTCTTGGTGCTGCACACTTCATTCTACGCGAAGGCGGCACAATGGGCGATCTCTACTCGACCATTGACCTCCAGCGCGACTCCAACGGCAACATCTACGTTGACCAGACCGGTGCGGTTTCTACCGGCGGAGCAATGGCCAAAGAAGAATATATCAAACTCGGCTCAGTACTCCCCAAAGGCAACCTCGCATGGAACAACAGCTTCCGTTGGAAAAATCTCTCGGCAAGCTTCATGCTCTCAGCCCGTTTAGGCGGTATTGTATTCTCACGCACACAAGCTCTGCTTGACTACTGGGGCGTATCGGAAGCTTCAGGCGCAGCCCGCGACCTCGGCTACGTAAGCATCAACGGCGGCGACCAGATCGATCCCGAACAGTGGTACTCTGTAATCGCTGGCGGTGACATGGTTCCTCAGTACTACACTTACTCGGCTACTAACGTACGTCTTCAGGAAGCAACCATCGGTTACCTCATCCCTCGCAAATGGCTCGGCGGTGTATGCGATATCAAAGTATCACTTGTAGGCCGTAATCTCTGGATGATCTACAATAAGGCACCTTTCGATCCCGAAGCAGTTGCTTCTGCCGGAAACTTCTACCATGGACAACTTCATGATGCCCTCTCTGCGTAACTTCGGTTTCAACGTCAACTTTAACTTCTAAAACACGCCCTTACAATGAAAAATCAAATATTAAAATTCATGGCAGGCGGTGCTATTGCCTTGACAGCCGCTGCTTGTACGGGTGACTACCTCGACATCAACACTAACCCCTTCGAACCCACCGACCTCGGTGCCGACGGTTACCTCATGGTGTCAGCAATGTCAAACGTATGCGGTACTGTGGTTCCTGCCGACGTGAACTGTAACCAGTTTACCGACTGTCTGCTTGGCGGCACTCAGGGTGGATATTTCGCCGACGGTGCGAACTTCCTCACCTCATTCTCCCGCTACAACGCCCCCAATAACTGGACTTCGGTATTTCTTTCCGACTCCAAGATAATCCCTACGCTCTACTCAAACATAGCCATTATCCGCGGTTATTGCGAACGTAACGGACAGCATGCACCTATGGCAGTAGCCAACATCATCAAGGTCGCCACCATGCTCCGCGTCACCGACTGCTACGGACCGATCCCCTACTCTCAGATCGGCGCCGAGGGTGTTATGATGACTCCTTATGACAGCCAGGAAGAAGTCTACAATGCATTCTTTGCCGACCTCAACCAGGCTATTACCGACATCAACGAGTATTCATCAGAGCAGATCATTCCTACTGCCGATGCCGTATATGCCGGTAACCTGCAGAACTGGGTTCGCTTCGCCAACTCTCTGAAACTCCGTTTGGCTGTACGCATTGCCTATGCTAATCCCACACTGGCCAAGCAGATGGCCGAGGAAGCTATCGATCCTGCCAATGGTGGAGTGATCGAAGACAACAACCAGAACGCTTCCTGGAAATACTATGCGTCGTCAACCAACCCCATGTACACAGCT
>CAJTQH010000003.1:3471-54617 GCA_910578305.1 uncultured Muribaculaceae bacterium | reverse complement strand
CCCGCGCAGCTGCCGATATCATCTGCTACATGAACGGCTACTCAGACCCCCGTCGTGAAAAATACTTCGAAGGCTGCCAGTGGCCCGGTGTGGACTACGCCGGTATACGTCGCGGATGGGAATCTTTCTCAACTTCATGGAGTGTTAACTTCTGCGATATCGCCATTAACCCCAACGAACCCCTCATGTGGCAAAACGCTGCTGAAGTCGCATTCCTCCGCGCCGAAGGCGTAGCCGTATTCGGCTGGAACATGGGCGGCACTGCCGAATCGTTCTACAACAAGGGTGTTGAGCTTTCGTTTGAACAGTATGGCGTGAGCGGTGCTGCCGACTATCTGGCCGACAACACATCAGTACCTGCCGGATATGTCGATCCATCCGGTGTAAACCCCTGGAACGGCACACTTCCCGCAGTGACCATCAAGTGGGATGAAAGCGCTACAACTGAAAAGAAACAGGAACGCATCATTATCCAGAAATGGATTGCCAACTACAAACTCGGAAACGAAGCATGGGCCGACATCCGTCGTACAGGATATCCCAAGCTCATTCCTGTAGCCTACAACGGTTCAGGCGGTGTGGTAGACTCCAACCGCGGCCCCGAGCGTATGGTTTATCCCCAGGACGAGTACACCAACAACGGTGACAACGTGAACTTCGCTGTGACAAACTATCTCAAAGGTCCTGACAACATGGCTACCAAACTTTGGTGGGCTTGCAAACCGGGTCTCTAATCCGACAGTCAAACCAATACTTTAGAAACATATTCTTAACATGAATAACAAAATCAAATATCTTGCTTCGGCAATGATGGTTGCTGCCTTCGGCGCTACGTTCACCGCCTGCGACGACTGGACAGAACCCGAATCCATCGACATCAACCAAGGATCTGTCGACAAAGCCGAAAACTACCCCGCATATCTGGAGTCAATCCGCAAGTATCGTGAGAGCGACCACAAACAGGTATACGCATGGGTCAACCTCAATGAAAACGGCCCCATCGGTCAAAGCGAACGTCTGACCGCACTGCCCGACTCGATCGATGTAATTGTACTTTCAACTCCCACCAAAATCCACCCCACAGTGCTCGCCGACATGAACACCGTGCGTGAACAGAAGGGCATGAAGGTCATCTATCAGATCGACTTCGACGCACTGAAAGCAAAATACACCACACTTTGCGAGAACGTGGCCAAAGAACGCTCTGACCTTGAGCTCGAATATGCAGCTCTGATCAACGCTGCAGAAACCGAGGAAGAAAAAGCGGCTCTTGCTGAGGAGCTTGACTCTAAACTCGAAGACATCGTGGCTCCTGTCATTGAAGACTTCATTCTTGCCAACCTGACCGAAAGTCTCTCTTACGCCAAGGACAACAATCTCGACGGTGCGATGTTTGCTTTCGACGGCAAAGCCTCAAACCACCTCACCGAAAAAGAACTTGCTGAATACAAAGCTCAGCAGCTCGTATTCCTCGGTGCGGCACGCGACTGGCACAAGCGTAATCCCGAACTGGCCTACGACTTCCTCGGAATACCTCAGAACGTATCGGACAAAGAGCTCCTAAACGAATTCGGCATGCTATTCATCCGTCAAGGTCTCTCTGCCACCAACGTAAACCTCTATACCTACTATCTGACACTCGCTCAGACCGAAGGTGTGCCTGTTGAACGTCTCGGCATGATGACCACTTACACCAGCAATGATCCCGATGACACAGCCACCGGCATGTTCTCTGACGGAACTCTTGCCCTGGATAACTTCGCAAAATGGCTCCAAAGCCACGACGTTGCATGCGTAGGCATACAGAACGTACAGAACGACTACTTCAATCCGCAAAATCCGTTCAGCCACGTACGCGCTGTGATCCAGGCTGCCAATCCCAACATTAAGTAAACTTAAAAATCACAGATTACAACAATGAAAAAATCATTATATCTCGCAGCCATGCTGGTAGCCTCGGCAGCCGCTCTGACAGCCTGTCAGGACGACTACGAAAACGTGGCTGACGATAACAAGATCTGGAATCCCAGCACTGATCAGGTGTCATTGACGCTGCTCGACGGCAAAAACGATGTTGTCGTTAAAAATCTCAACGTCAAAATGGCTCAGCCCGAAGTATTCGACGTGAACGTTACCTATGGTGTGACTCCTGAAAAGCTTGATGACTACATGGCCATCTATGGCGGCAGTCCCAAACTTCTGCCCGAAGAATACTACACATTCACAGAATCTGAAGTAGTCATCAACGCAGGAGCAGTAACCTCGACCTCGGCATCTATCGAATTCAAGAGCCTCCTGAGTCTCGACGACAGCTACGTATACGTACTTCCGGTATCTATCGTAAACTCCGACATTCCAGCTCTTATGAGCCGCAGCACCACCTACTTCGTGTTCCGTGGCGCAGCCCTCATCAACACAGTGGGCAACATGACAGGAACCTGTCTCCGATTCGTCAATGAAGGCCAGTGCCCGATGCTCGGCAGTCTTTCAAAGATGACATTCGAAGCTCTTCTCCGTCCGGACGCATTCCCTCACACTCTGTCTACCCTCATAGGTATCGAAGGCAACTTCCTGCTTCGTATCGGTGACGCAGGTGTTCCCGCCAACCAGATCCAGATCGCAAGCTCAACCAACGCCACCGATCCCGACTGGAAACTCGACACCAACACATGGACATTTGTAACAATCACTTACGACGGCACAACCGGAGAAGTAAACGTTTACTTCAACGGCGTCAAGAAAGGCAGCACCCAGAATGCAGGCCGCAAGACTGTGAACTGGAACGTTGTTTCCACCGACCGCGCTTGCTACATCGGCTATGCCTACGACACTGACCGTGACTTCAACGGCGATATGTCGGAAGTGCGTATCTGGAACCGTATTCTTACTCCCGCCGACCTCGCCGAACGCAACCACTTCTATCGCGTCGACACCGATGCTGATGGCCTGGTAGCTTACTGGAAGTTCGACGAAGGATCAGGCAACACCATCCATGACTATGCCAACGGCTACGACATGTATGTGCCTGTTGTATATCCCGGCAAAGCATCTCAGCCCGGTGATATCAAGTGGAACGCAGTTACTCTTCCCTAACAATTTAAATTAACTGTAAAGTAATACCAAAACATGAAATACAACAATATAATCAAACGTTCACTCCTTATGGCAATGGTGGCTTTCGCCGCCACTGCCTGCCAGGAGGATCTGACCATCGGCAACGTACAGGCTCCCGACGTAGCAGATGAAGGCACCCAGCTGCTTTATGTAGCCGATGCCCACGGCAGCACGGCTCACCCCAATGTAGAGTTCCGAGGCACCGGCAACGTGGATATGTTTGCTCATATCACCAACGCCTCTGCCGAAGAGCAGAGCCTCAACCTCGCCTATGACATCAGCGCTCTCGATGCCTACAATCAGGCCAACAACACCAATCTCGAAGCCGTACCCGAAACTCTCGTTTCGTTCAGCAACGGCGGAGTAGCTACTATAGCTGCCGGAGAGACAATCTCGGCACCTGTGACTGTAACCATCACCTCCGACGGCTCTCTTGAAGACGGCAAGATCTACGTGGTTCCTGTCCGCATAAGCACCGGCAGCACCGCTGCGTTATCTTCCGCTTCGCAGACCCGCCTGATATTCGTGAAGGACCACACCGCCCTCCCCGACTGCTTCAAGACATGGACCGACGACAACGGCGTTGAACACGAAGGCATCAAAATTTTCTCCTGCATGGAGGTCAACGACACCAACCCGCTCAACAACCTGTCGTTTACGCTAAAAAAGAGCGGTAAATATCTTATTGATGCATTAATAATCTTTTCCGGCAATATCAACTATAGCGCCGAGACCGGACGCGTATATTTCTACGCCAACTCCAACGTGCAATATCTTCTCGACAACCGTGAGAAATATTTCAAACCTCTCCAGGACCGCGGCATGAAGGTCATTATGGGTATTTTAGGTAATCATGACCGTGCTGGCATCTCAAATCTCACCGATGAGACTGCCCGTCTTTTCGCACAGGAACTCAATGCGATATGTGATGCCTATCAACTCGACGGCATTTTCTGGGACGATGAATACACCAGTGCGATCCGTCCTGCACCGGAAGGCTTTGTAACTCCGTCGAAGGCCGCCGCAAGCCGTCTGATTTATGAAGTCTGGAAGCTGCAGCCCGAACGCTGGAATGTAGCATATGCCTACAGTTCCACATATGGCCTGAACGAGGTTGACGGTGTCCCTGCCGGTGTCTATTGTCAGTACGCCCTTCATGATTACGGCGGTTCGGCCGATCTGTCAAGTTATTTCCCGGGAATGCCTAAAAGCAATATGGGATTGTTGTCTCAGCAATTTGCCATGTCCACCACTTATCCTGAAGCCCGCCTTCGCCAGCTTCGCGATGACGGTTACGGCTCTTATATGATTTTCGCAATGGATCCGTTCCGAAACAATTGGGCAAACCGTCAGCTGAGTGCATTAAAAACCATTGCTTCGGCTTTTTATGACGATGAGCTTTCAATTGATGGCGATTTCTACGAAAAAGACTGGTAATTAAATTTCTAATAACAAAGAACATGAAATTGAATTTTTATATATTATGTGTTGCATTGGCAGCTGTTTCGGCTGGTTTCAGCTCCTGCTCTGACGGCGATGATGACGTTACAGACCGTACGGAACTTCAGCTTCCTGCCGATGTCCAACGGGTAAAAATAGGTGCGGAAAACCGCATTGCATTGCCGATAATCAACGGTGCCGGCAATTACAATGCTTATTCTCTGAATCCGGAAATAGCTGAAGTGACAGCTGACGAAAACGGACAATTATACATTGAAGGATATAAAAACGGCATCACTGATATTGTCGTGTCAGACCAAAACTGCACTTACAAGCGGATACCTGTAAGCGTATATACTACAGATATCCTGCAGTTAAGCTATGATCTGCATGTATTTACAATGAGGATGGGCACTTCTGAAACCTTCGCCGAATGTGAAGTAACTCTCGGAAACGGAGGATACAGCATCCAGTCTGACAACGCAAAGGTAACTCCCACAATAGATGCCGAGACCGGAGAGATTGTCATCACTGCCACTGCAGGCAAGGATCAGATTGACGCCAATGTTACCGTTACCGACTGCTCCGGGATTTCCGGCATAATAAAAATAACCGTAGTGCCTACATTCGAGGCGTTTACCGATGAAGAAATAGTCGAACTCTGCGGAAAGACAGTGCATGACGTGAATCTCAACGGCACCCAGCCGTCCTATTTCAGATACATGATGAACGGAAGCACACGTTACGGCTCCATGATTGAAGAGAGCACTGACTCCACTGAAAAATTCGGATTTTACTACTATTATGCTTATGGCACATATATCCGTGAATACAGTACGTTGATCAGTTATCCGTCCGGAACTCCTATCGGAGTGGAAACAGATGGAGTTATGCGTTTTGCTCAGGGCTCAGACGCCAAAGACTATGCGGGAAAAGTGATCGTTCATGTTGACAATGAAGAAAAACGCGTTGCCACATGGTATAATATAGATTATGAAGCCGAGAAAATTGACCGCGGCTATGTAGTATATATCAAGTAATACTCTATGATGAATATAATGCAGGCGCCAGCTTTTTTGATTGGTTAACCCAAAGGGCGCTTGCAATGCGGAAGAGAGGGAGGGTCTGTCGGCTCTCCCTTTCGTTTGTCATTCAGTTTATGATACAGTAAAAGGGCGCGGATCTTGACGGATCCGCGCCCTCTGACTATTGAACAGACAGTTTTTCGTTTAACCGATCAAATCTGTTCCGTTCCAGTGTTTAACAGTTCAGTTGACTTATTTCTTTCTTACAATCCAGCCACGGTTTATACATTCATTTTCCATGTCTACATTCCACCAGATCATTACCTTGGCGACATTGTCATCGCGGATAATCTTGGCGGTGCCTTCGAGATTGTAGACTGGGCGTCCGCTACTGTATTTGAAGCGATATGTGGCTGCAACTTCTGTGTTCAGCGCTGTGCCTTCGGGATAGATGATGTAATGTCCTCCGTAGTCACCGTAATTGGGTTCCCACCAACCGAATGTGTGAGTACCGTCGCTGTTGCTCTTATCGGTCCAGCTACCATAATTCCATCCGGAGCCTTTGCAGTCAATGTTGCAGGTCTCGCTAAACTGATTGGATTTGATATATGTCTCGTGATTAGTCTTGGCCATAAGCATGGCAATATCCGAGTCGGTAAACGGATCGAATGTGCAGGTCACAGTCACACTGATTGTTGCCGTCAGGCCGGTGCAATCGGTTACGGTCAGGACTGCCGTGTAGGGATCCTTGCCTGAAGTAGCAGTGATAGTCACTACGCCGGTGGTACTGTTGATTGTTGCAGTAACTTTTGCATTATCACTCGTTACGGTATAGCCGCCGTTGCCGAGAACCACATGACAATCATTAGAGGAACTGCTCAGGCCAAGCGGTGTCTCAAAATTGAATGAGGTTTCGTTGAGTGTCAGAACGTCGGTTGTATAGACGCTGTAGGTGAGCTGACGAAGCACGTCGCCTTGGCCGATGCTTACACTTGCGGCACCGTTGGCTTTGCCTTCAATATAGACTTTATCACCTTCGGTTACGATTTCGGCATATTGCGGTGTCAGACATTCAACAGTGTATTCGCCAAGAGCCGGATCGATGTCAAGCAGAGCCTTTGTGTCGGAACCGATTTTCACACGGTCGGTAGATTCACTCACTTCTACATTGAGATCTACTGTCAGACCGGTCTGATCGGTAACGGTGATGACTCCATTGTAAGGCTGAGCTTCGGCCTCTGCCATAATTGAAAGCACACCGCTTTCAGCATTGACGGAAACTGTGATACGATCGTCATTGGATGCAGCCTCATAACCGCCGTTTCCGGCAGTAACACCGACAGCATTCACCAGGTTGCTTTTGCCGAGCTGTGTAGTCAGTTTCAGCGTTTTATAATTAAGCTGCATTTCGTCGGTAGTGTACACGGCCACAGAAATACGTTTGTACTTGCCGGCGGCATCGGAAAGTACGATCGAGCCGGTGCCGTTTTTGTAGCCAGCCACATACATAACGCCATCCTCGTCGGTCTCGATGCCGCATATTTCGGGCGACAGTGAGTAGGCACTGTATTCACCGGCTCCGGCAAGAGGTATTGTTGCTATCGGCAAGCGGTATTCGTCGCCGATCCGCACGCGGATGGACTCATCGGGAAGCTGCAGCTCATCCGGAGCCACAATAACATCATCGTCATCGGAGCATGATGTGAAGCCGGTCAATGCGGCTGTCACCATGGCGATGCTCATTAAATAATATTTAATTTTCATAATGATTAGCTTATTTTATAGTGATTACCAATCTTTTCTATATTTGGTAGGATCAACCACCACTACATCGTCATAGAATGAGCGTGCGAGTTTACCCATTGCCGATTCCTGACCGGAGGCCGTGCTGCGGAAAGGATCCATGGCAAATACCATGTGAGCGCCATAACCGTCGTTGCGCATGTTGCGGAGTGTGGTTTCGCTTGCATACCAGCGTCCCTGGGCAAATTCCATCGAGCAGCCGCCCATATGTTCGCGCGGCATGCCGGGATAGCTGCCGGAAAGATCATTATAAGAGCTGCTGTAGTCGGGCAGACAGTAGGTGATGAATGTACCGGGCTGTACGCCGTCAATGGCCTGAGCGTAGGATGTCGTGGAGTAACCGTAGGCTACGTTCCAGCGTTCGGGCTGCAGCTTCCAGACTTCATATGCCAGGCGGCTGAACTGCTTGTTGTTGGGGCTTGTGAAGCCCGGGGGAGCGGGATAAATGGGCGAGCAGTATTCGTCGTCCCAGAATATGCCGTCGAGCTGATAAGCATCGCAGAGAGCCTTGAGTTCCTGGGCAAACAGACGGGCTGTTTCGTCGGCGAGGTTGGAGATACATGCGCGGTCGTGGTTACACATCACACCCATGATCACCTTCATGCCGCGATCCTGAAGCGGTTTGAGATACTTTTCACGGTTGTCCAGCAGGTGCTGTACGTTAGGGTTGGCGTAGAAGTATACGCGTCCGGTCTCGGCATTGTAGTTGATATTGCCGGAGAACATCACCAATGCGTCAACCATGTACTTGCCTGAGTTCTTCAGGGTGAAGCGAAGGTTGTTGAGCGGGTTGGTGTCGTTGACTTCCATGCAGGAGATAACTGCTCACAGCATCATTATAATCTCACGCTTAATATCATCGTCAATCGTACGGTAACGCGAAAACGCCCTGCTTCCTTCTGCATGTCCGGTGAGAGAACTGATAAGGCACGGATCTTTGACCTTCTTGTACAGGTTGCCTATGAATGTGCGGCGCGCAAGATGGCTTGAAGCAACATCGCATATAGGCATACGCACCAATTCCCCGCTACGGCGGCGTTGCACTGTGACCGTACGCACCAGACCGCACTCGCGCAATATAGCCTTAATGGCATAGTTGTAACGCTGTGGATCTATAAACGGCAACAGACGTCCATGCGGATCTGAGCCGGCATATCGCATACTGATCCGTATAGCCTGCGGATGAAGTGGTACACGCACCACAGTGCCTCCAACCGAAGCCACCGTCTTAAGCGGCACATACTCCAGACAATCACCGATGATATTGTCCGATGTAAGATTCATAAGATCGGAGACACGGCATCCTACCAGACACTGGAATATGAATATGTCGCGCTGAACTCCAAGCGATGAATCGGCCGGAAAACAATGTCCGGCCACAAGTTCACGCTCCTGAAGAGTGAGATAGTATGGTGTACTGTAACGCTCAACAAGCGACACGGAGCATCGCACAAAAGGATTGCAACACAAAAGATCACGCCGCACACACCAGTTGAAAAACGTTCGCAGACACCGCATTATGGAGCATACAGTGTTGTGGCTGCGTGTTACAAATAGACCCTCCTTGGGTTCTGCGGCATAGAACCGGGCAAACGCATCGACCATGTCGGCGGAAAAAAGACCAAGCGACGGCAAAGCACCTCCGTTGCAGAAGCCGAAGCGTACAAGCGCACCACGAAGCACCGAATAGTTGGCACGTGTAGAACGCGCCATTGACCGAGAACTCATAAATTGATCGAATGAGGCGAGAAATTCAGCCTGTTTGAGATCTTTTCGCATAAATTCAGGTAATTAAATTGAAAAAAATGATATTATAGTGACGGATTTGACCGCATGAGATTTTTTGATTATTTTTGCGTGCTTTGAAAGCCAGATACAAAAATGATTGAAATCCGACAAATAGTAAAGTCTTTCGACGGACTGCAGGTGCTCAAAGGCATAGATCTCGACATAAACCATGGCGAGGTTGTGTCGATAGTAGGGCCGAGCGGCGCGGGTAAAACCACGCTGCTGCAGATCATGGGATCGCTGGACCGCCCTGACAGCGGCACAGTGAGCATCGACGGCAACCGTATTTTTGACATGTCGGAAAAACGTCTGGCGCAATTTCGCAACCGTCACATCGGATTTGTGTTTCAGTTTCACCAGCTCCTGCCCGAGTTCACGCTTGAAGAAAACGTGGCCATGCCGGCACTCATAGGCGGGGTCAACCGCAAGGAAGCCTTCGCTCAGGCCCGCGAACTCATTGACTACCTCGGACTGAGTGAGCGTGCAGTCCACCGACCCACCGAGTTGTCGGGAGGCGAACGTCAGCGTGCCGCTGTGGCCCGTGCCCTTGTCAGGCGTCCGAGCGTAGTATTGGCCGATGAGCCGTCGGGAAGTCTGGACTCACACAACCGTCAAGAACTCCACAAGCTATTTTTCGATCTGCGCCGCGACTTTGGACAGACATTCGTGATAGTGACACACGACGAATCGCTCGCCCGACAGGCCGACTATACAGTAGAGATGACCGACGGCCACATAACAGAAATAACCGAAAACCAACACCGATTATGAAGAAATACATCACAATACTGATTCTTGCCGCCGTCACAGCGATCTCAATGCAATCCTGTTTGGACAGCGGATCAGACGGCCCGTCAGTCAACATATACCAGAACGTAGTCACCTTCACCGGAAGCTCCGACGGCCGCAGCAACTTCCTGTTTCAGGAACTCAACGACTCTCCCGAAGTGTCGCTATATGCCAATGTGACCATAAAAGGCGACGGCGCCGTACCCGGATGCCGCATGCTCATAGCCTACACGCTGGACGAAAACCGAGTATACGGAGAAAGCGGCCCCATAAATCTGCGTCAGGCAGCACTCGTATATGAGAGCACCGTAACCGAAGTTCCTGCCGACGAAGCCAAAGCAGCCAACGCTCCAATACCTTTGCTTACCATGTATCGCACAGGCAAATACATTAATCTGCAGGCACGTCTGGCCACCGCCGAAGGTCGCACATTCCGCATCGTAGCCGACGAATCGACCGTCGACACAGACATGCCGCATCTATACATCACTACCGAAGTACCCGACGGATCTATCCCCGGATACGATGCCACGGTAACAGCCTCGCTCTCAATAGCCCCCATATGGGACAGACCATCGGTGCGCGGCGTAAAAATCCACGTCAACAACACCAACAACATATATCATCAGGAATTGGAATTTCTCAAAACCAATTAACACAACCAGTTACACCAATGAAAGCAATACAACAACACCTAAGCCTCATTCTGCTGGCTCTCGTATCAGCCATAATATCCACCTCGTGCATCAACGACGACAATTCAAACGACATCACTTACAGCAACCTCGTCACCTACACAGGCAACATCGGCACCAACGCATATTTTGAATATCAGGGCGAAAACGACGCCAAGCCAGTGACTTTATACACCAACCGCATCCTCAGCGGCATCAGCGAAGGACAGCGCATGGTGATAATGTACTCGCTCGAAAATGAAAACCAATATGGCAAAGACGGATACATACAGTTGCTCACATACAGCTCTGTGCCGACTGTAACAGTACGGACCGCAACCACTTCCGAAGCACAGGCGGCCAACGAACCAATGTATCTCTACGCCATAGCGCGCACAGGCAAATACATAAACATTGACGCCAATCTTCCCCTGATCGAAGGCCGCACATTCAGCATTCTGGCCGACGAAGCCACCTTACATTCCGAAATGCCCGAACTCTATGTCACCACCAAGACCCCGTCGGGAAATACCGGACTCAACGAGTCTACACTTGCATCGTTCGACATATCATCAATCTGGAATATGGCCGACATACGCGGTGTGAAAATTCATGTCAACGACATCAATCCCTCAGGAAAAAAAGTATACGAATTCACAAAATAAATCAAACAACCCACTCAACTAACTACTCAATGGAAACAAAACCTCAGGAACTCAAAATAGAACTTTCGCCCGAAGTAGCCGGCGGACATTACAGCAACTTCACCATCATAACCCACGGAGCCGACGAATTTTTTCTCGACTTCATCACCATGGCTCCCAACATGCCGCAGGCTAAAGTACAGAGCCGCGTGATAATGACGCCCGAAAACGCCAAAAACCTGCTGATGGCCCTTGCCGACAATGTAAAAAAATACGAAAACACATTCGGAGAGATCAAACGACGCACTCCCGTACAGACAAACAAGCCGGGCGATCTGCCCAATCCGTTCATGAACGGCGGCAAACTAAACTGACACACCACGTCCTGCACCACGCACAAGCGCGAAAACGCAGCACAAATGCCCTCTAACCGACTTTCTCATGAAATCCAACCAACTGACCATCTATAACTCTCTTTCGCGAAATAAGGAGCTTTTCCGCCCCATTCACGAAGGCCGCGTGGGAATGTACGTGTGCGGCCCCACTGTATACGGCGACGGCCACCTCGGTCATGC
This sequence comes from uncultured Muribaculaceae bacterium, assembly GCA_910578305.1. GTDB lineage: Bacteria > Bacteroidota > Bacteroidia > Bacteroidales > Muribaculaceae > Paramuribaculum. The sequence continues at coordinate 42,765 of CAJTQH010000003.1, read as the reverse complement.
CCGTCCGGCCATCACGTTCGACATACTTTTCCGTTATCTCAGCCACCTCGGCTACAAAGTGCGCTACGTGCGTAATATAACCGATGTCGGACATCTTGAACACGATGCCGACGACGGCGAGGACAAGATAGCCAAGAAAGCACGCATAGAGCAGCTCGAACCCATGGAAGTGGTGCAATACTATCTCAATCGCTACCACCAGGCCATGGACGCGCTCAATGTGCTTCCCCCGTCGATAGAGCCGCATGCCTCCGGCCATATCATAGAGCAGATCGAATACATCAAGAAGATCATTGATAGCGGTTATGCCTACGAAAGCGAAGGATCGGTCTACTTCGACGTGCCTAAATACAACCGCGACCACCGCTACGGCAAACTATCCGGCCGAAACATCGACGAGTTGCTGGCCACCACACGTGCCCTCGACGGACAACAGGAAAAGCATCATCCCGCCGACTTCGCGCTCTGGAAAAAAGCCGCGCCCGAACACATAATGCGCTGGCCATCGCCATGGAGCGACGGATTTCCCGGATGGCACCTCGAGTGCTCCACAATGGGTGAGAAATATCTCGGCGAGACTTTCGACATACACGGCGGTGGCATGGATCTCAAATTTCCACACCACGAGTGCGAAATAGCTCAGTCTGTGGCTCACAACGGACACGACAGCGTGCACTATTGGATGCACAACAACATGATCACCATCAACGGACAGAAAATGGGCAAGTCGCTTGGCAATTTCATCACCCTCGACGAGTTCTTCACCGGTTCGCATCCACTGCTCACGCAGTCCTACTCGCCCATGACCATACGCTTCTTCATTCTTCAGGCCCACTACCGTGGCACCGTAGACTTCAGCAACGAAGCTCTGCAGGCCGCCGAAAAGGCACTCCAGCGCATGCTCGAAGGCTACCGCCGACTCCAGGCACTCAAGCCATCCGACACATCCACCATTGATGTCGCCCCGCTGAAAGCCAAGTGCTACGAAGCCATGGACGACGATCTCAACACCCCCGTGCTGCTGGCGCATCTATTCGAGGCATGCAGCATTGTCAACAAGGTCAATGACGGCAACGAGAAAGCCACAGCCGACGACATCGCTGCGCTCAAAGAGCTCTTCGACACATTCCTCGTGGATATTCTGGGCATACGTGTGGAGCAGGGAGCCGCGCAAGGCTCGGCCGACAACGACATGAAGCCCTACGAAGATGCGGTAAATCTGCTGCTGGAGATGCGTTCCGAAGCCAAGTCGCGCAAAGACTGGGCTACGAGCGATCTCATACGCGACCGTCTCGCCGCCATAGGCTTTGATGTCAAAGACACCAAAAACGGCTTTGAATGGTCAGTCCGCAAACAGTGACACTCACAGCCGGACAGAAATAATCGAAAAATCCTACGGTGCTTACCATGACACAACGCGTGGTAAGCATCTTTTTTTTGAAGCAACTTCATGCCACAGCCGACGAATAAAACGCCGGGGCGCAGAAAAGTCATTTGTTTGAAAAACGGAAAGTGATGATGCCTCGCTGCTTGGGCTGCGCGTCGGCCTTGGGTGTGATCTTCACTGATTTTGCCGCTGTGATACATGCCTGTATCACAGCATTGTCGGCCACGGTAGTAGGCGTAGTTTTCACAGGCTCACCGATAAGGCGACCATCCGGATCGGCCCATATCTCCACTGTCACCATCTTTCCCTCCAGAATCTCCGACGATCGCACAGCCGGCACACCCGCTCCCGACATGGAGCGACCCGACATGCCGCCATACGACACTCCCACCGAAGCCCCCGGACCGGTGCCTTTATTACCGGCACCGCTTCCGGTACCGCTTGTCGCAGTGCCGCTCTGCGTCGACTTGCCCTTATACTTCATGTCCTTTATGGGCTGCGGATCGGGCTGTTTCTGTTGGCGTGCAGGTGCCTGATTCTCACGCTCATTTGATTCAGCCGCACCGGTCTTTTCAGGCTTTTCGGGAGTCTTTACCTTCATTGGCGACGGACGATCGGAAGCCACAGGCACAGGCGGTTGCGGAGCTACTTCGCCCGACTCCACGGGATCCATGCCGTCGGGCACAGGTGCCTCACCGGCATCACCGTTGGCCGACGGAGCATTGGCCGCATCCTGTGGTACCGGCAGTTCCACCAGTTCCACATATTCATCGGCCATCAGCAGCTCGGATGTATCCTCCGGTGGCCACACTTGCTTTTTGTCAGGATCAAACCGCAGGCATATAAGCATGAGCGCGACTATAATGGCCACAGCAGCGATTAGTGTCACCGCTCCGGCTATAAGTCTGTATCTGTCGCGCTTCAGTTCCATATGAGAGATTATCGTATAATCACTGTGCCTGTATAGGTGCAGGCTGAGGTTCTCCGTCAGGCATGGCCGACACGGGAGCCGGCTTTGTGGCAAGCACAATCTTCAGGCCGTTGGTGACACCGAGATTAAGCACCTTCATCAGATCACCGTAGGGCACCTCCTCGTCGGCATAGAGAGCCACAAAATTTTCCTCGCCATTCTGCACGGCCTCGGCATTGCGCAGCAGCAGAAACGTGCGGAGCTGATCAAGCGTCATGGGCTGCGGCTCTTCAGAGTCGAATGAAGCGTATATCTGACGGTCTTTGTCGATATACACGCGTGTCGACGGCTTCAGCGCGGTCTGCTCCGAGCTTTCCGGCAGGGTCAGTTCCAGTGCTGTGGGAAACACAAATGTGGATGTGACCATGAAAAATATCAGCAGCAAGAATATGACATCGGTCATAGAAGCCATTGAAAACAGCGATGTCATGTCATATTGTCGTTTGAGAGCCATATTCGAAGATGTGTGAGTATATAGTGGAAGAGTTATTGTTACTTCACCGGCTCATTAAGCAAGTCCATGAACTCCATGGTCTTGCTCTCGAGCGAACGCATCACACCGTTGATACGGGCCACCAGATAATTGTAGGCAAACAGAGCCGCAATTCCCACTATCAGACCGGCCACTGTAGTGACAAGAGCCTGATATATACCACCGGCAAGCACATCGATATTGGCACCTGATCCGGCGCTGGCCAGATTGTAGAACGCCTGCACCATGCCCACTACCGTACCGAGAAATCCGAGCATCGGTGCTCCGGCCGCTGTGGTGGCAAGCCAGGGAAGCCCCTTGCCGAGAGTAGCCACCTCAATATTTCCTGTGTTTTCTATGGCCACCAGCACATCATTCATCGGACGTCCTATGCGGCTTATGCCTTTATCGATAAGACGGGCATATGGAGTGTCTGTGCTGCGGCACAGATTGTGGGCAGCCTCTATGTCACCATCCAGTATATAGTCCTTTATACGCTGCATGAACGTGCGGTCTTCACGGGCATCGCGGCGAAGCACGAGAGCACGCTCCACAAACACATATATCGATATAAGAAGCAGCAACGCGAGCGGTATCATTATCACACCGGCCTCGACACACAGCTGCCACACCGACAGTCCTTGGGCGGCAGGAATATTCAAAAGCATGTTGTAATACATGGGAGTAGTAGGGGATGAATTTGTGGGAAAATAGTTATTGTCTATAATTTTGCAATGCGGCAAACCACGATTACCGCTTACTTGCCACACACTCGCGATATCGCCGCAGTGTCTCCTCAAGCCCCAGATACAGAGCATCGGAGATTATGGCATGACCTATCGACACTTCGTTGAGAAACGGCAGATGCGAATGAAAATATTTAAGATTGTCGAGATTCAGATCATGACCGGCATTGACACCGAGTCCGGCACGGTGGGCGGCACGGCTGGCCTCGACAAATGGAGCAACAGCCGCCTCGGGATTCTCGGGATACATATCGGCATAAGGCTTTGTGTACAGCTCAACACGGTCAGTGCCGGTGCGTGCCGCAGCCTTGATATTGTCCTCGTCAGTACCCACGAATATGGAGGTACGTATACCGGCATCGCGCAGACGGTCTATGATGCCGGTGAGAAACTCCATGTTTGGCTCCACATCCCAACCTTCATGCGAAGTGAGCGTATCGGGAGCGTCGGGCACAAGTGTCACCTGCGCCGGTTTCACCTTGAGCACCAGATCCATGAATTCAGGCGTGGGATAGCCCTCGATATTGAACTCAGTGGTCACGAGCGGACGCAGCCTGAACACATCCTCGTACTTGATGTGGCGGCCGTCAGGACGCGGATGAACCGTGATGCCTTGTGCGCCGAGCCGCTCGCACTCCTGTGCGAACCGCTGTACATCAGGCACATTCTCGCCTCGGGCATTACGCAAAGTGGCTACTTTATTGATGTTTACACTTAAATATGTCATCGTGTACTATCTATTTCCTGTCAAAAAACCACACAGACAGCCCATGTGTTAAACAAACATAGATGCTATCTGAAATATAATTGCTAATTTTGTGCATTGCAAAGCACAATTGCGACTACAAATTTATAGAATAAATCGGAATCAGAAAAAAGATTGGAATCAAAAGATAACATATTGACCCAAAATTATGCCGAAGCCATGCGTGCAGGCCGACACACTGCCGAACATCTGTTTCCGCCACAGCCCGAAAGCTGCGAGCTCACAATCGTGTGCCCACGTTCCGACTACAGCGCCTCGCTCATAGCGAAAGCCGTGGAAGACGCCGACGCACACCTGCTCAATCTCAACGTAACCTCAGCGATGGCTCCCGAGGGATGCGTGGCAGTGGATCTGCGTATAAGCCACCGCAACGCAGGCAGTGCCGCCCGCTCACTCGAACGCTACGGCATGACCGTGACCGCGGTCTACGGCGGTTTCGACGCCGAAGCAGAACTATCGCGCCGACGAATCGACGAACTGCTGAATCATCTGCAGATCTGATTTCCGTAAGGAACGACATCATCACAGACTTATCCCGATAACACATCTCCAAAGTCCTATATATGATCAGAATAGCCCTATACGGCAACAAACGACAGCGCGGCGACACAGCCCCGTTACAGACTCTGATAAACCAGCTGGCATCGCACCATCCGCAAGTTACATGCAGCGTGCAGACCGACTTCATGGCATTCATGCAACGAAGTTTTGAAGTGCCGGGCGTGCTGACACCGCCGATCCCGAAGCCGATCTGGCTCTAAGCATAGGCGGCGACGGCACATTTCTCAAGACTGCCTGGCGCATAGGCCCGCTACAGACTCCTATCATGGGCATAAACTCCGGGCATCTCGGCTACATGTCAGCTGCCGACATTACAGAAGCCCCGGCCATAATCGACGACATTCTGGCCGGACGCTACCGCATAGAACACCGTTCGGTCATAGAAGTACACGCCCCGGATGCCATGCTGCCACACAACCAATATGCGCTCAACGAAGTGGCCGTACTCAAAAAAGACACAGCCTCCATGATCCGAGTAGAGGCACACATCGACTCATGGCCTGCGGCCGCTTACCGCGCCGACGGACTCATAGTGTCAACTCCGACAGGCTCCACCGGTTATAATCTATCGGTCGGAGGCCCTATTGTGGCTCCTTCGGCCCGCATCTGGACCATAGCCCCGGTAGCGCCACACTCTCTCAACATGCGCCCGCTTGCCGTGTGCGACGATTCTATAATAGAAATACTGGCCGAATCGAGGGCCGACACATACCTGCTCAGCATCGACGGCAAATCAGTATCCATGCCTTCGGGAAGCACCCTGCGGCTGTCCAAAGCGCCTCACTGCGTCAACATAGTGCTCCGACCGTCAAGCAACTTCATCGACACCCTGCGCGAAAAACTGCTGTGGGGTATTGACGGAATATGACACATTCGGTGCATATTTACGAATTATTATGACAGCAAAACGCTGTCGTTAGGCGAAAATCAACTAAATTTGCGCCGCCTGTACTACGGGCATACACAAAACAGCATAATAACACGATAGATCAATTCTCATACACAGCCAATGAAAAGGTACAACATCCTTAACAATTCTCTCGGATGGTTTTGCTTTGTGGTGGCAGCCGTGACCTACCTGCTCACTCTCGAGCCCACGGCCAGCTTCTGGGACTGCCCCGAGTTTATCCTCCAGGGTTACAAACTCGAAGTCGGACACCCGCCGGGCAACCCCATATTCATGCTCACAGCACGATTCTTCGCCAACTTCGCCATGGGCGATGTCACCAAAGTGGCATGGATGATAAACGCCATGTCCGGACTGCTCAGTGCCGCCACCATACTGCTCCTTTTCTGGACAATAACCCATCTGGTCAAGCGACTGACCGTCAAGGCCGACGCCACAGAGATAAGCCCCATGAAAATGGTGGTTATATTCGGTTCGGGGCTATGCGGAGCACTGATGTATACCTGGAGCGACACGTTCTGGTTCTCGGCTGTAGAAGGTGAGGTCTATGCATTCTCTTCGTTCTGCACCGCGCTTGTATTCTGGCTCATACTTAAGTGGGAAAACCGTGCCGACCGTCCGCGAAGCGACAGATACCTCATACTCATAGCATACGTCATCGGCATATCCATAGCCGTGCATTTGCTCAACCTGCTGTGTATTCCGGCCATAGTACTTGTGATATATTACCGCAAATGGTCCAATGCCACAGCCAAAGGCTCGTGCGTGGCTCTGCTTGTGTCATTTATCATCGTGGCTCTGATACTATACGGACTTGTACCAGGCTTCATCGAAGTGTCGCAATATTTTGAAGTATTCTGTGTCAACACACTCCACATGTCATTCAACATGGGCGTACTCATCTACGCCATAGCCGTGGTTGCGGCCTTCGTGTGGACCATCTTCAACATATACACACACCGCAGCCACAGACTCATCAAGATATCGTTTTTCATCAGCGTACTCCTCAGCGGCATATTCTTCATCGGCGACAGCTGGTGGCTGCCCCTGCTGCTCATAATTGCCCTGTGTATCTATCTGATCAAAGTCAAGACACTCCCGATACGCGTCATAAACATAGTAGCGACATCGATACTCGTCATTTTCATCGGCTACTCATCGTATGCCCTCCTGCTCATACGCTCGTCGGCACACACTCCGATGAACCAGAACGCTCCCGACAACGTATTTGCGCTGTCATCGTATCTCAACCGCGAGCAATACGGCGACCGTCCGCTTTTCTATGGCGAGACATTCTCCTCCATGCCGGTCTACCAGCTCTCAATGACGCTCGACAATAACGGCAAAGCCGTCTACAAGCAGTCGCCAATCTACCTGAACCAGCCGGAAACATACACCAAAAAGATCAAAAAAACGGCCGATGACGCCGACGAATATCTGCTCGTCGACGATAATTCTCGCCGCAAAGCCAAGCTCACACCAGAGCTCAACATGCCGTTCCCCCGCATCTACAGTTCCGGACATGTACCGTCCTATACGTCATGGATCGGACAGGACGTTTTGGGCAAACCTGTGCTCAGCACCATATATGTGGATATGAACGGCGACCCGATACCGGGCGAAGAACGCGAATTGATGAAACCCACAATAAGCGAAAACATCAAGTTCTTCATGATATACCAGCTCAACCACATGTACTGGCGTTACTTCATGTGGAACTTTGCCGGACGTCAGAACGACATTCAGGGCGACGGCGAACCCACCCATGGCAACTGGATATCCGGCATACCGTTCATCGACAATCCCCGTCTCGGCGACCAGTCGCTGCTGCCCGACGAACTGGGCAAAGGCAATGCCGGACACAACGTGTTCTACATGCTCCCACTGCTTCTCGGCCTCATAGGACTCATCTGGCAGGCCTCATGCGGCAAGCGCGGCATCGAACAGTTCTGGGTCATATTCTTCCTCTTCTTCATGACCGGCATAGCCATCGTGCTGTATCTCAACCAGACACCCGACCAGCCACGCGAACGCGACTATGCGTTTGCCGGATCGTTCTACGCATTTGCCATATGGGTAGGCATGGGTGTGGCCGGCATCTGGCGAATGTTGTGCAAGTGCATGATACCGAGAGCCGAAGACACAACACCGGTATCGGCCGACGTCAACCTCTCTGAATCCGACCCGGAAAGCAAATTCTACGGCAAGGCCATGACCGCCGCATGCATAGCGGCTGTAATCGGACTTATAGTTCCGCTTCAGGTTGTGTCCCAGACATGGGACGACCACGACCGATCGGGACGATACACCGCACGCGACTTCGGCATGAACTATCTCAACAGCCTTGATGAAAACGCCATCATATTCACATACGGTGACAACGATACATTCCCACTCTGGTATGCACAAGAAGTGGAAGGTGTGCGTACCGACGTGAAAGTGGTCAACCTGTCGTATCTCCAGACCGATTGGTACATCAACCAGCTCCGCCGTCAATCCTACGACGCCCCCGGCATCGGACTCATGGCTCCGGAAGAAGCCTATGCCTACAACAACTTGCAGGTGGCCGTGCTCGGTCACGACACCACTCCTACAACCGCTTCCGACGCGCTCAAACGCTTATATTCAGGTCAGGACTTCAACACCGACTATAATGTACCCGTAATCAGATCGCGCAGACTTGTGATACCTGTCGACACTGCAGCAGCCGTCAGATCCGGCCGTATCACCCCCGAAATGGGACTCATGGCCGAAGACATACAGATCGCATTCCCCGACGACAAATCATCGATGTATCTCAACGAGATCATGTCGCTCGACATGCTTGCAAACTCGGCGGCCAACGGATGGAACCGACCCATCTACTATGCCATAACCGTGCCCGACAGCTACTACAGTCATCTGTCACCCTACATGCACCAGACAGGTCTGGCTGCAGAGGTGCTCCCGCTGCCCCACGACCCCAGCAAGAGTCTCAATACCGACAAGTCCTACCGCAACCTCACACAAAAATTCCGCTGGGGCGGTCTTGACAAAGTCACCGCACCCGGTCAGGTATACCTTGACGAGACTGTGCGCCGCATGGTCATCACCAACCGCGGATTCATGGCCAACCTCGCTACCGAACTCGCCATCGAAGGCCTGCAGGCCAAAGCGCTGCTCGAATCGCCCGACTCTCTGGTTGTCGACAAAGACGAACTAAGCAAATATATAGCCGACCGCAAAGCCAAGGCCGACACAGTGATGATGATGCACAAGGAAAAGATTCCTGAAGCGGCAATGCCCTACACCGTGGGTGAAATTCTCGGGCTGCTCGATCTCTACGAGGCCATGTATGGTCTCACCGACGACGAGCAATATCTTGACCTCGCCTACGAACTTGTGTCGCGCAGCATACTCCGCTATGCCGACCACGTGCGCTATCAGCAGAGCCTGTCGCCTCGTCTGAAAGGATTGCTCACACGTGAAGATCGACTGTCGCAGCAGATATTCAACGCTCTGGTGCAGGAATACTATCCGCGCTATGGCGGCGACACCGACACCCTGCGCGATGTGCTTCTCAAGGAAAAAGGAATCACACTGCCCGACCATCTCTGATATCCATCACGCTCACCCGACAAGCAAGGCTCATGCTCATCGAACAGCCACCGCTACTTTACAGGCTCCTATTTCCCGAAGCTCTCTGGCGCATAAAGCATCCCGGACGAAAAGTGGTGTATCTTACATTCGACGACGGTCCGATACCGCAGGTCACGCCCTGGGTGCTCGATCTGCTCGACTCACACGGCATAAAAGCCACGTTCTTTCTGGTCGGAGACAACGTGCGACGCTCTCCTGAACTATTCGAGGAGATAAAGCAACGTGGTCACAGCTGGGGCAATCACACCATGCACCATCTGCAAGGATTCAAGGAATCGACACTGCGCTATATGCGCGACATTACAGAAGCCGACGCCCTTATTGGCAGCAACCTCTTCCGCCCGCCACACGGACTCATACGGTGGAGTCAGGCCGCGGCCATAAAGACGCACTACAATGTGGTGATGTATGACCTGGTCACACGCGACTACAGCAAGAAACTCACGCCGGAGCAAGTGCTTGAAAACGTAAAGCGGTATGCCCGCAACGGATCCATCATAGTGTTTCACGACTCGCTTAAAGCCGAGAAAAACATACGGTGGGCTCTCCCGAGAGCCATCAAATGGCTAAAAACACAAGGCTATGAATTCTGCGCCATGTCCATGTCATGACTTCCGGCCATCACTGATCCGCGACACAGGCATATACGCTTTCGGCATAGCAGATGCCGCTCCGGTCGACGAACATGCTCACCGCATATACAATCGCTGGATCGAGCAGAAACGACACGGCTCCATGCTCTACATGGAGCGATATTCCGACATTCGACTCGATCCACGCCTGCTCCTGCCCGACACAGCATCGGTCATATGCTGCGCCATCCCCTACTACTCCCCGCAGTCTGCTATGTCACAAGGCATCGCCGCCTACGCGCTCGGCACCGACTACCACGAAGTGGTACGCCGCATACTCACCGGCGTGGCCACACGCATCACCGACACATACGGCGGAGCTACTCGCGTGTGCGTCGACACAGCACCCATACGTGAGCGCTATTGGGCCGTACGCTCCGGATTAGGTACCATAGGCATAAACAATCAGCTCATTATACCCGGAGCCGGCACATACTTCTTTCTTGGCGAAATACTCACCACCGTACACTTCACCCCTACACCACCGCTGCGGCAGAACCTGTGCACGGCATGTATGAGATGTGTCAGAGCATGCCCCACAGGCGCACTTAAATCCGACGGATCATGCGACACGTCACGGTGTCTATCCTACCTCACCATTGAACACCGTGGAGATCTGCCTTCTGACACCGACCTGCACGGACACCTTTACGGATGTGACGAATGCGCTCGCGCATGCCCCCTCAATTCCACTCCACCCGCAACCGATATAGAAGAGCTAAAGCCACGCCCGGAAGTATTATCGCTAACGCCTGCCGACGTGCTTGACATGGATCAGACCCGCTTTTCAACCATTTTCTCACACTCGGCCATAAAACGCACAAAACTCGCCGGACTGCGACGCAATGCAGAATTACTGCCCACAAAACAAAAAAAAGATTGATTCGCATATCCATTCGTTATAAAGTGATAAAAACACAATCGCCGATACTCCTCATTTTTAAACTTTATATTACCTTTAACGGATATTTCTCTGTCCTCCGCCTACTTTCATCAACGGATTCCACAATAGCACCACATGTATAAGTACAACCAGTCTGTAAGCGAGCAATTGACCCAAGGAAAATTCGACTACCCGATAAAAGACGACTATCACTACATCCTTGTCGGCGACGTCACCGTGGCTCAGTTGAAGAAAGCCGGCATTTTGCCCGACAGAAGCTACAAAGGATTGATGCGCAACAAACCCGACGGTCTCATTCTGCTCGGCAAAAACAATGTGAAATGCCTTGTAGAGCACAAAAAGCCCGGAGTGTTTTTCGACTTCGACACCGCGCTTGGCGAGATATCGCAGTGGTACTACGACCTTGCCGCACGGCTCGACTGCCATGTGGTGTGCATCACCGACGGCAGCAAATCGTACTGGGTGCACGTACCGTCGCGTAAAGAAATCACATACCCCGACGGAGCACACATAACCACACTGCTCAACACCGCATCCATCACCAGCATGGACGACGATTACAGCCGCACTCTGGCCTCGGAGATGAAAATACTTGAACAGATCGACGAAGAGGGCCACATTTTCCACCCTACCCGACACAATCCGCAAAACCTTGCCAGAAACGTATGGCAGAAGATATGGATCACCACCGGGAAACAGCCCGAGCAGTGTCTGTACAACGTGGTCGAGATATTCGTATTCAAGTATCTGTCAGACCTTAACATTCTCAAGAACGAATACACATTCCGATGGATATACGGCAAATCTGAACACGATGCCGAAGAAGCACTCCGCTTCTACGCCGTCAACGTCCGTCCTAAAATAAGAACCCTATTCCCGAAAAGCGACACCGACAACACCACCATCATCAACGGCACAATATTCGTAAACGAGAACGGCGAACCCAACCTGTCGCAGTCAAAGCTCTTCAAAGAGGTGCTGCGTCTGTTCTACAATTACGACAAGGAGTACGGATCGTTTTTCGACATCGACAAAAACTTCAAGACTCGTCTGTATGAAAACTTCCTCCGCCGCACGGCCGGACTGTCGTCGATGGGCCAGTACTTCACTCCGCGCAACGTCGTCAAAGCCATCATAAACATGTCTGGCGCCCACAATGTGCCGGAAAATGCCGCCGTGTGCGATCCCTTCTGCGGTGTCGGCGGATTCATTCTCGAATACATCAACGAAAACCCGTGGGTGAAAAACCAGTTCATACCCGACAACGGACAGATATGCCCCGACATATCACTTACAGGCTACGACCGCGGCACTGACGAAAAAGACACTCAGCGCACCATTATTCTGGCCAAAGCCAACATGCTCATATATCTCTCCGACATCATATCCCAGCACACCCACCTCACCGAATGCTTCTCCCGGCAGGTATTCAACAAAGTATTTCATCTGCTCACAACCAATGTAGGCACCTTCGGCATCACCGCCGACAAAGACCGCTACGACCTCGTGCTGACCAATCCGCCATATGTCACAAGCGGCACCCGCATGATCAACGACACCCTTAAGGAAAGCGGCATAAAAGACGAGATATACCCCGTGCCGTGTCTTGGGCTCGAGGGTCTGGCCATGGAGTGGATCATATACTCCCTGAAACCCGGCGGCACGGCATTTATCGTAGTGCCCGAGGGCATGCTGCGACGCAAAGACGACCAGAGACTGCGCAATTACATACTCGACACATGCACTCTCAATGCCGTCGTCTCGCTGCCCACGCGCACATTTTTCGCCACACCACAGGACACCTACATATTATCCGTCACCAAAAAGAGAGAGCCTGAGCAAAAACCTGCGGACTACAACGTATTCACCTACCTCATATCGGAGATCGGCGAGACACGCGACTCTAATCGACTTGAAATCGAGAGCAACGACCTCGAACCGGCATCCATCGGCTACCGTCAGTTCATGGCCGTTCGCAATGCGTTCAAAAGCTCCGATCCGCGATGCAAGATACAGTCTGTCGGCCGGTTCAAAAGCACGTCTTGGATCATCAAAGACGACTGGTCCGACAGCGAGAAAAAAGACCTCGGCATAGAGATTCAGGACTCACTGATTAAAGAAGATGAATTCTGGAACATACTGTCCGACATCAGCTCCGACACACGGTCGGCCATCCGCAAATCACAAAGAATCGACGTATCCGGCTTCAGCTACCGCACCGTGAGCCTACGCGACATAGGCACCGGATTCTATAAAGGAAGATCCTTATACACCAAGACATTCTGCAACAACCACAAAGGAGAATATCCCGTATATTCCGCCGACACCAAAGGATCGCGATGCATAGGACACATCGACACTTACGACTGGGACACCGAATGCGTCACCATAACCACAAACGGCCACTATGCCGGAACGCCCAATTACATACCGCAGAGCAAATTCAACATGAACGGCGACTGCGGATGCTTCCTGCTCAAAGACGAATATCTCGACTGCATATCGTATCAGTATCTCGAATACGCCCTCCAGAACAAACGTACCGAATACGGCCTGAACTGGAAAAACAAGCCGTCGCCCGACGATCTGCTCGACCTTGAGATAAAGATTCCGGTTGACGATTCCGGCAAATTCGATATGAAAAAACAAAAACAGATCATCAAGAAACTGTCCCTGTCAAAAAACATAAGACAAAAACTCGACTCCATGATCAAACGACTGAGTCACACAAATATCGACGTCATCGACCGCTGATATTTTGCCGTGTGAAAAAAAGTTATTATATTCGGCAACAAATCATAAACAACAACTATTTATTTTATTAACCATCTTAATTCTCACACCATGGATTCAAAGTTCTTCACACTGATCGACCCGCTGTTTAAATACATCGACTCAGGCAAATTTTTCCGTCAGCCCATGCAGTGGCTCTACTACATCATAGGAGTAATATGCCTTATTGCACCGCTCTATCTTCTTTATTATTTATTTGACGACAACGTTTTCAGCTATGCCGACGGAGGCGAATGCTTTGCAATCATTCTAATTTGGCTCGTATTTGCAGCTTTGTGCTACGGCGGCTTCATGCTCTGGTTCAACCGCGCCGGAAAACTGGCCACAATCCTCCAGCCGGATTCGAAATTCGTAGCCGTGCCGGCTCTGGCCAATTTCATCCAGACAAGCGGTGAATTTCTCGGTATGTTCTTCGGCCTGTTCAGCTTTGCGTCGAGCATAATCATCACACTGTTTTCAGCCGGCATCGCACGCTATGCGTTCGGTTCACTTAACGCAGGATCCTCTTTGGGAACAGGCATAGGAATGCTACTCGGCGGCTACATCATAGTGATATCATCACGCTACATTGCCGAACTTGTACTGGCGATAGCCGATATAGCCAACAACACCGACAAAATAGCCAAAAGCAAATAACAGGCACACCTGTCAGTTCACACCACAGCCCCTGAAAGCGTCGTTTTCAGGGGCTGTCGGCATTTACCTCTATGACGACCACGATATATACGCACAAGGCTTTGAATCTATTTATGGACAAGAGCTATGGATTGTTGCGGAAAAATGAGTAATTTCGCAGCATATACCTTAATTTGGATTAAAAATGCCTGAACACAAAATAAAAATAGGAATCACACAGGGCGACATCAACGGCATAGGCTATGAAGTGATCCTCAAAGCTCTTGAGGACAACCGCATGATGGAACTATGCACCCCTGTGATATACGGATCGGCCAAAATCGCCGCCTTTTACACCAAAAACTGTCGTCTGACTCCCGTGCAGCTCGCCCAGATTGGCGATGCTTCCGAAGCCCGTCCCGACCAGTACAACATCATTAATGTCATACCCGAAAGTGTCAAAGTAGAGCCGGGAGTATCATCGCCGGAAGCCGGAAAAGCTGCTTTTACAGCACTTGAACGAGCCGTGGCCGACTTGCGTGCTGGCGCCATCGATGCTATTGTGACAGCCCCTATCAACAAGCACAACATTCAGAGCGAAAACTTCCACTTTCACGGACACACCGAATACCTCGAAGCGTCGCTTGGCGACGGCGAAGACCACGCACTGATGATACTCTGCAACGAATCTGTGCGAGTAGCACTTGTAACAATACATACACCCATAGCCAAAGTGGCCGAAAAGATCACTCGCCGGACAGTAGCCGAAAGCATCGAGGCATTCAACGCTTCACTCACACGCGACTTCGGTATAAACCATCCGCGCATAGCAGTGCTGGCTCTCAACCCGCACAGCGGCGAAGACGGACTCATAGGCCACGAAGAGCAGCAGGAAATCGCTCCGGCCATAGCCGACGCGCAGGAACACAAGATCAACGCTTTCGGCCCTTATGCAGCCGACGGATTCTGGGGCAGCGGCATGTACAGGAAATTCGACGGTGTACTCGCCATGTATCACGACCAGGGACTGGCCCCGTTCAAGACATTGGCCATGGATGCCGGCGTCAACTTCACGGCAGGGCTGGACTATGTGCGCACATCGCCCGACCACGGCACCGGATACGACATAGCAGGGCAGGGCACAGCTTCGGCCGAATCCATGCGACAGGCTATATACACAGCTATCGACGTGCTGCGGTCACGTCGACTACACGCCATTGCCACACGCAACCCACTGCGCAAACAGTATGTGGAGCGAAACAAAAAAGACAACGTGGTGCTCGACCTCACGAAGCCTGACGAAGATTAACCCACCTGTCACCAACTCATATCATAAGCATGCACTACGCCATCATAGCCGCAGGACATGGCTCTCGCCTGAGCAGTGAAGGCGTAGCCACGCCAAAACCACTGGTGAAACTCGGAGGCAAACCTCTGATAAAACGCCTTATCGACATGTTCACGGCAAACGACGCCGAAAGCATACACATCATCACAAATCCGGCCATGACCGAAGTCACACAATATCTGCGTGAGATAAGCGGCACAATCGGAGTACCGCTCCACGTCACCGCACTCGCCACCCCGAGCTCCATGCACAGCCTCGAAGCCCTGCATCTCGGATCGCTTGGCGGCAAGGTATGTGTCACCACTGTCGACACCGTGATGCGCGCCGACGACTTCTCGGCATATATCAGCGCTTTCCGGGCCGACAGCACATCCGACGCATTCATGGCCGTGACCCCGTATATCGACGATGAAAAACCGCTGTATGTCGAAGTCGACACACTCACCATGGACATAACGGCGTTTCTCGACAGCACTCCTTCCGACCCACACTACGTATCCGGCGGAGTCTACGGACTCACACCGGCGGCATTCGACACTCTGAGCCGATGCGTGGCCGCCGGCGAAAGCCGTATGAGATCGTTCCAGAGAGCTCTCGTCAAGAGCGGACTCCGCGTCAAGGCATTTCCTATAAGCAAGATTGTGGACGTCGACCACGCCTCCGACATTGCCGAGGCTGAAAAAGTGATCGACCACGATCCCTACATCATATCATAACCAATACACATTTACAGCTAAGAGAAAAAGACACCGATTATGGCCGAAATAAAAATAGCAGGAGTGACAAGAGCCGGAGCCTTTTCACCCAATCACATAAGCAACGACGCCGCCATATTCAACCTTGTGGCCGACCAGTTGCGCAAACGCGGCTGTGAAGTCAATACATACAGCGAAGAACAGCTGATTGCAGGCGACGTTAAAGAGCCGATTGTAATGAACATGTGTCGCGAACAAAGATCGGTAAAGATCCTGCAGATGATGGAAGACAACGGAGCACTGGTGATAAACTCAGGCTACGGCATCGAAAACTGCACTCGCGAGCGCATGACCCGAATACTTGTAGGCCATGGCATACCATATCCTGAAAGTCTGATTGTCAACACCGACGAAGGTATTCGCGACCAACTGGCAAAAGCCCGATTCACACAATGCTGGATCAAGCGAGGCGACTTCCACACCATGCACAAGGAAGACGTGACATTCGCTCGTCACCCGCAGGAAGCACAGGAACTGCTTCAAGAATACTTCATGCGCGGCATCAAGCGCGCTGTCATCAACCGTCATCTCACAGGCGACCTCATCAAATTCTACGGCATACGCGGCACCGACTTCTTCTTCTGGTTTTATCCGCTATACGACGGACCGCAACGCCACGGAGGCAACGATGTGGTACGAAATGACGCCACCGAAACAATACCATTCGATGAAGAATACCTCAAACACATCTGCCGGAAAGCGGCCGACGAGATTGATGTGACCGTATACGGCGGCGACTGCATAGTGTCGGCCAACGGCGAGATCCGCATCATCGACTTCAACGACTGGCCAAGCTTTGCGCCATGCCGCGACGAAGCCGCTCCGATAATAGCCCGACGCATCATGTCAATGATAAAGGAACACAACAACCCATCCCACGACTGATGAAATCACGACGACCTATACCTATCACAGACAAGCCGTTTCCGATATGGCCAAAGCTTCTGGCAACATCGTTCGGCGTAGGATTTCTGCCTGTAGCACCCGGTACATGGGGAGCACTGCTCGCCATTATACTATGGTTGCCGCTGTATCTGTGGGCCTCACCGGCCATGACTTTCTGGATAACTCTCACAGCAGCCATCGCATACACCATAGCCGGCACATGGGCCAGCTCCGAATCTGAAAAATACTGGGGCAAAGACCCTGTAGCCGCATGCGCCGACGAAACTGTAGGGCAGTGGATATCACTGCTGCCGCTTATCCCCATGAGCAGTCCCGACTCATCGCCATGGTGGATGATAGCGGTATCTCTGGCTCTGTTCAGATTTTTCGACATTGTCAAACCGCTCGGAATACGCTCCATGGAAAGACTCCCGCGAGGCTACGGCATGATGGCCGACGACATTCTGGCCGGCATATACTCCGTAATAATTATTCTAATAATAAACCACTTCATCATCTGACAAATGGGGCATATAAAAAATGTAGGCCGCAACATCATTAAAAGCGACAAATTCATTTACTCGTTTCTGAGAGCAGCAGCAGCCTCTCAGACTGCCTCATGGGTGGATCTGTTCACCGGATTCGCTCTATTTGCATGGGTAGGCCTCGGCACCGCCACATCCACATGTATCGGAGCCATTCTCGGCGGTGTCATCAACTGCATCATCAACTTCAAGTTTACATTCCATGCCAAAGACTGCTCCTGGAAGGCGGTAGCCATAAAATACACCATGGTATGGACAGGAAGCGTGCTGCTGAACACATACGGAACTGCCGGTCTCTATTACGTGCTCGACCACTGGATATGGCTCAAAGAAATGGGCTTCAACTCCGACGGTCTGTATGCCGCAGCCCGACTATCCACATCGCTGCTTGTATCATGGTTCTGGAACTTTCTGCTACAGCGCTACTTCGTCTACCGCGTCACATCGTTCGACCCAACTGCCATACGCATCGTCGACTGCATATCATTCAGAAACATATCATCAAAAAAAGACATAAAATAATCTACAACCTCTTACGCGCATTATGAAAATCAAAGAATCGGCCGTTGAGACACGTGGAAATCTGCAACACGGCATATACCGGATAATAAATCCGTTCGTCTACCTGCTCATTCGTCTTAAAGTGACTCCAAACATGGTCACCACCATAGGTTTTCTTGGAAATCTGGCTGCTGCAGCCGTGATTGTATGGGCCGGATACAGAGCTTCGGTACAGGGGGTGTCGCCATTCGGACTGCTCACTCTGGCAGGAGCGCTCATCATCGGATTCTCACTGTTTGACATGCTTGACGGGCAAGTAGCCCGACTCGGCAACATGACAAGCACATTCGGAGCCATGTACGACTCTGTTCTCGACCGCTACTGCGAGCTCTTCACTCTCGGAGCACTATCCTACTACCTCATCGTCGCAGGATATCCAATAGGAGCACTAATCACATTCGTGGCACTTGTTGGAAGCATCATGGTAAGCTATGTGCGTGCCCGTGCCGAAGGTCTCGGCATCGAATGCAAGATAGGATTTCTGCAGCGCCCCGAGCGCGTGGTGATCACAAGCGCCGCCACACTCGCTGCCGGAATCACCGGTTCAAATGTGTCGCCTTTCGACTTCGATGCCAACCTCATCATCATCTACGCCATGGCATTCATTGCCATATTCGCCAACATCACTGCCGCAGCCCGCATATCGCACAGCCGCAAGACACTAAACTCTCGTAAATGACATACACAAGACACATCTGGCACAAAGCCACCCGAAGCGAAACCTTATGGTGCCTCGGAGCTCTTGCCGTATGGCTCACTGTAACCGCTCTGTTCATAGGCTTTCGTCCGGAGCACACGGTGATGGCCATGCTCATCGCCGCACTGTTCTTTGCTTCGCCCGTTACCCGCAGGCTCACAGTGGCCCTCATACCGTTTTTCATATTCGGCATATCCTACGACTGGATGAACCTGTGCCACAACTACGATGTCAATCCCATCGACACCATCGGGCTATACAACGCCGAAAAGTCACTTTTCGGCATCGATACCATACAATGGGGGCTACTGACGCCGAACGAATTTTTCGCCCGTCACACCACACCCGTGCTCGACTTTCTGGGCGGAGTCTTCTACCTCTGCTGGGTGCCCGTGCCCGTAATTTTCGGCATGTGGCTCTACTTCAAAGGCCGTCGCATACCCTACCTGCACTTTGCGCTCGTGTTTCTGCTGGTCAATCTCATCGGATTCACATTCTACTACATACATCCCGCCGCACCGCCATGGTACATCGAAATGCACGGTTTCGTACCCGTGATAGGCACCACAGGCGAAGTGGCCGGACTCGGAGCTTTCGACAACATGACCGGATGGCATGTGTTTGAAGGACTCTACACACGCAATTCCAACATTTTCGCTGCTCTGCCATCGCTCCACTCGGCCTACACGCTCGTGGCGCTTATCTACGCCATTCGCTACCGCAGCAGCATGGCATGGCGCATAGCACTGGCTGTGATCACCGCCGGTATATGGTTTACAGCAGTCTACACCTCTCACCACTACATTATCGACGTACTGGCTGGAATAGCCTGCGCATTCGTCGGATTCGCACTGTTTGAATACGTGCTAATGCGCACCGGTGCATTCCGCAGATTCATCGACCGGTACGCATCGTATATCTGACACATCACTCACATCATCTCCACAAAAGACAACATGAACGAAGAATCAGACATAAGACCCGACGTACTCAACTACGACGACGTTCGTCAGCTCATACCCAAACTCGACGGCCATGAAAAGCTGGTCAACAGCCTGCTGCACTTTCTGTCGGTCGATAAAGTCAACGACGTGCACTCCAGATTCTGTGATACACCAGGTCCGGAATTCGTGCGCCGACTGCTATTTGACGAATTCAAAGTCACACTGCGCATCGACAACGAAGAAATACTCGACCGACTGCCCCAAGGAGCTTTCATCACCGTGAGCAACCACCCGTTCGGAGCTCTCGACGGCATAATGCTCATCTACCTCATATCTACCCGCAGGCCGAAATTCCGCGTAATGGTCAACATGATTCTCAACAAAATCTCAGCCATGCGCCCCAACTTCATTGCCGTCGACGCATGGGCAAGCAACGACCCCAAGAAACGTCAGGTATCGGTCAACGGCATCCGTCAGGCTCTGCGTCAGCTCAAAGACGGAGAACCAGTGGGATTTTTCCCCGCAGGAGCCATGAGCAAGACCGACTGGCGCGGACGCCTCAAAGACCGCCAGTGGCAGCCGTCTGTGCTCCAGATCATACAGCGCGCCAAAGTACCCGTCATACCCATATTTTTCCATGGATCAAACAGCTGGTGGTTCAACATCCTCGGCCATATATGCTGGCCCGCTCGCTCACTGCGCCTCCCCGCCGAAGTGTGGCGCAAGACAGGCAAAGAAATGCACATCAGCATCGGCGAGCCCATAAGCGTCGAAGAACAGGCTCTCCACGGCCCAACTGCCGAAGATCTCGGCCGCTATCTGCGTGAGAAGACCTACGATCTGCGACGCCGTTACCACTAAACACCCTTACTACATACACATCCCATCATCAGCCACGTGGAAAAGAAACAACGAACCAACCTCACCGGCAGCGACGCCTACCGCGAATCGCTCAAATCACTCGACACCGAAGAAGGCATTGACCTTGCCTTCTACCGGCCCATAGGCTACGCCTGGGCATGTCTGGCCCGACGGCTCGGAGTTACACCCAATGCCATCACCATAGCGTCCATATTTCTCGGCATAGGCGCTGCCATAGCATTCTACTATCCGGTGTTGTGGATCAATATCATAGGCATGCTCCTGCTCGTATGGGCCAACTCATTCGACAGTGCCGACGGGCAGCTGGCCCGACTCACCGGACAATACTCGCGCCTCGGCCGCATTCTCGACGGCCTGAGCGGAGATATATGGTTCATCTGCATCTACGTGGCACTATGTCTGCGCGAAAACACCACCGACCCGTTCTTCGCCTCACGACCATGGCTGATATGGGCCATAGCCGTAATAGCAGGTATATGCCACGGCAAACAGGCTGCCCTGGCCGACTACTACCGACAGTTTCACCTATACTTCCTCAAAGGCCGACAGGGCAGCGAACTCGACACTTGCGACGACCTGCGCCGCCAGATGCGTCAGATACCATGGCGAGGCAACTTATGGAAAAAAGCCACACTTTACTTCTACTCCAACTACACCGCCAATCAGGAAGTCACCACACGCTCCATGCAGGAGCTCAGAGCCGAGCTACACGAGCGATTTCCCGACGGCGACATTCCACAGTCGTTCCGCGACGAATTCCGCCGACTCAGCCTGCCACTGATGAAGTACACCAACATACTCACATTCAACTGGCGCACCATAGCTCTGTTCGTGGCTCTGTTCGTGGCACAGCCATGGATATACTTCGCATTCGAGCTTACGGTGCTCAACATACTGCTCGTCTACATGCGCTCGCGACACGAAAGCCTATGCCGCCGACTCACTACAGATCTGCGTGATGGAAAATATTAAAGGCATACTCATGGACTACGGCGGCACCATCGACAGTCGCGGTGAACACTGGAGCCACATCATACGCCGTGGATATATAACAGCCGCACTCCACATACCCGAAAACGCCTTCCGCGAAGCATACGTCGAAGCAGAGCGCGAACTCGCACGCCACCGACACATACTGCCACACCACACATTTGCCCGACTGATGGACATAAAGATCGACATTGAACTGTCGCACCTCGTAGCAACAGGAGCCATCACCGAAGAGCAGAAACGCAGATCTCACGACATAATAGTCTCATACTGCTACGACAGCGCGCGCCAATGCACAGCCGAAGCACTCCCGTCGCTCGAAGCCATACACCGCACCATGCCCATAGCCATGGTAAGCAACTTCTACGGTAACCTTCACGCCGTACTGAGCGACTTTGGACTCGACCACTGCTTCGACACAATCATCGAAAGCGCGACAGCAGGAGTGAGAAAACCGTCGCCCGACATATTTGCCATCGGAGCAAAAAGCATCGATCTGCATCCGTCCGTGACTCTGGCCATAGGCGACAGCATAGACAAAGACATCATACCGGCAGCATCCATCGGCTGCTCCACCATATGGATCAAAGGACGAGGATGGACCGACAACGACACAACCACACCCATTCCATCCGATACCCTCACAGCTGGTTCTCTTTCCGAAGCCGCATCATTAGCCCTATTTTAATTCGTTAACAATAATACACCTCATAGATATATTTATTAACTATTAACCAACCATTAAAGCAAATATTTAACCTACTTTTACAATAATAATAAAATATTAAAGTATAAAATTTTTGCATTTAATAAAATAGGTGTACTTTTACGCACTATTATCACATGATATGCAGTGGTCACATAGTGATCCGATATATCTGCAACTAAAAAAACATTACTACATAACTTACTATTTGTAAACGATGAACGCAACAAACGTAAAACCTGCCGACGGCAAACTTGGCGTACTCGTAGTGGGCCTCGGTGCTGTCACCTCTACTTTCATGACCGGTGTGCTGATGGCTCGCAAAGGCCTTGCAAAACCGGTCGGCTCAATGACCCAGTACGACAAAATACGTGTGGGCAAAGGCGCTGACAAAAAATACCTCAGATATGAAGACATCGTGCCCATGGCCAAGCTCGACGACATCGTGTTTGGTGCTTGGGACGTATATCCCGCCAACGCTTATCAGAGCGCAATTTACGCCGAAGTACTTCAGGAAAAAGATATCGAACCTGTAAAGGACGAGCTCGAAAAGATCGTACCCATGAAAGCCGCTTTCGACAAAGACTATGCCAAGCGTCTCGACGGCGACAACGTTATGGTGGGCAAGACTCGCTGGGAAATGGCCGAACAGCTCCGTGAAGACATCCGCAACTTCAAGAAAGAAACCGGTGTTGAACGCGTAGTTGTACTCTGGGCCGCTTCTACCGAAGTTTATGTCCCCGTTGACGAAAATATCCACGGCACAATCGAAGCTCTCGAAGCCGCAATGAAGGCCGACGACAAGCAGCACATCGCTCCCTCTATGTGCTACGCATACGCAGCTCTCAAAGAAGGCGCTCCCTTCATAATGGGTGCTCCCAACACCACTGTTGACATTCCCGCCATGTGGCAGCTCAGCGAGCAGACCGGCATGCCCATCTCTGGCAAGGACTTCAAGACAGGCCAGACTCTCGTAAAATCAGGCTTTGCTCCCATCATCGGCACTCGTTGCCTTGGTCTGAGCGGATGGTTCTCTACCAACATCCTCGGCAACCGCGACGGTCTCGTGCTCGACGAACCCGCCAACTTCCGTACAAAAGAAGTTTCAAAACTATCCACACTCGAATCAATCCTCGTACCTGAAGAGCAGCCCGATCTCTACAACGCCAACTGCGGCGGTGCTGAAGAAGGCGGACACCAGGGATACTACCACAAAGTGCGCATCAACTACTATCCCCCGCGCAACGACAGCAAAGAAGGCTGGGACAACATTGACATCTTCGGCTGGATGGGCTACCCCATGCAGATAAAGATCAACTTCCTCTGCCGCGACTCAATCCTTGCTGCACCCCTCTGCCTCGACCTCGTGCTCCTGAGCGACCTCGCAGCTCGCGCCGGTCGTCATGGCATACAGCGCTTCCTCAGCTTCTTCCTCAAGAGCCCGATGCACGACTACACCAAGGGTGAAGTTCCCGTCAACCACCTCTTCCAGCAGTATGTTATGCTCAAGAACGCTATCCGCGAAATGGGCGGCTACGAAGCTGACGAAGAAATTGACTAATCTTCATGCACGTTCATCACAGAACAACCTCCCTTTAGATAACCAATTCAGACCAAGTGGCCGCCCTATAAGGCAGCCACTTGTTTTTTATTAAAAATATATAGCGCGGTTTTCCCTCCTACTGCCTTATGCTCACACCATCGGCAGTCACAGTCAGAGTCACAGGCACACTCTCTATAAGCGGCATACAGCGCCCGTTGTGACCTATCGGCACATCAAATGCCACAGGATATCCGTAAGGACTCACCATATCGCGTATCATACACTCCATGGACTCATAGTTGTCATCGGCACTATAATGTGTAAACTGCCCCACTATAAGACCGGCCAGACGCGGCAGCACACCGCTCAGACGCAACTGATACAGCATTCGCTCCACCTTATAGATAGGCTCGTTCACATCCTCTATCACAAGCACCGTCCCCGGACGAAACACATCGTAAGGCGTACCGACAAGACCCGTCAGCACTGCCAGATTACCACCTGTGAGCACACCCGTAGCTGTTCCCTCCCTGTTATACTCATGCGGAGCCACCACATAGTCAGGCCTGTCGCCCTCGAGCAGACCGAAAAGCTCACGCGCGTCATCATTGTCACCCCCGTCAGCCGATATATACCGGCACATGGGTCCATGCACACTCGCCACTCCATGACGGCGAAGCAAAGCATGCAAAGCTGAAATATCACTGAAACCCACCACCCACTTGGCATTCTCACGCCAGGGCAGTGCATCCAGACTGTCAAGCAGATGCACCACACCATAGCCACCTCGCGCGCACACTATGGCACGCACCGACTCATCAAGCACAGCATCGCGCACATCGGCATATCTCTCCCCATCCGTTCCGCTATACGTACCCTCGCGGCCAAGAGCATTACGACCGATCACAGGCACCCATCCGTGAGAGCGCATTATCTCTGCCGCAGCCTCCACATCACCCTCACGGACGCGACCGGCAGGAGCCACTATGGCCACAGTATCGCCGGCCTTAAGCGGAGCAGGAACTATCACACCATCATTTTCCTTATCCATAGCGCACACACCACCCATCATCCCCGACAGAAACAACAACGACACCACACATATTCTGAAAATACCCTCAACCGACATCAGCTTACCTGTACCGCCACTCCGGACTCTCTACGCACACGATCGGCTATACGTTCAAGTTCCTCACGATCCACCTTCTCAAGAGAGCGGGCAGGGGTGCGGCGGTCTATCGAATACAACATCACCTCACGAGGCTTTATACGCTTGTATGCCGCTATCAGAGCCTCCACCTCGGCATCGGTAGTATTGTCCACCGTATTGCCGTCATACTCGCCGCGAAGTATCATCGTCTGCACTATACAGCCACAGCCTATGCTCTCAAGCTGCTCCACAACCTTATCCACGGTAAAACCCGGTGAATTCGGACGATCGAGCAAGCGCATCGTATCCGCCACAGCCGAGTCGAGCTTAAGAATATTGTTGTCCACACGCTCCAGAGCAGCCACCACTTCGGGCCTGTGAAGCTGAGTGGCATTACTCAGCACACTTATCTTCACATTCTGGAAATAACGGTCACGAAGCGCAATTGTATCATCTATTATGCCCTCAAATTCCGGATGCAGCGTAGGCTCGCCATTGCCCGAAAATGTTATCACGTCAAGACCCTCGCCAGCCGCCTTCATTGCCGAAAGCCGCGCTTCCAGCAATTCACGCACACGTTCGCGCGACGGCAGCCCTGTGCTTCCGGGACCCTGTGCGTTGAATCCGGCCTCACAGTACAGACAGTCAAACGAACACACCTTCCCGTCCACAGGACTCAGATTCACTCCAAGCGAAGTGCCCAGACGGCGCGAATGTATAGGCCCGAATATAGTTTCGTGAAACAATACGGTCTGCATATCACTTTCTCCTATTTTTTCGTCACGTCAACCTTCACTGTAGGTGGCAGCTCGCGGTTGCGCTCGTCCACGGCATCTATCACCTCATGTGCAAGATGCATAAATGCCATACCGGTCAGACTGTCCTTCACGGCTATAGGCTCGCCACCGTCGCCGCCGTCACATATCGATTCCACTATAGGTATCTGTGCCAGCAGCTTAACCCCCATTTCCCTGGCCAGATTCACAGCACCTTCGCGGCCGAATATGTAGTACCGTTCGTCCGGATGTTTCTCAGGCGTAAACCACGCCATATTCTCCACCAGACCAAGCACCGGCACATTCACCTTCTCGCCGGTAAACATAGCTATACCCTTGCGGGCATCGGCCAGAGCCACCTGCTGCGGAGTGCTCACCACCACCACTCCGGTCATGGCAAGTGTCTGCACAAGTGTCAGATGTATATCACTTGTTCCGGGAGGCATATCTATCAGGAAATAGTCCAGATCACCCCAGTCCGCTTCATCTATAAGTTGCTTGAGAGCATTCGAAGCCATACCTCCGCGCCACAGCACAGGAGCATTCTTATCTACCAGAAAACCTATCGACAGAAGTTTCACGCCATATCGCTCAAGAGGTATTATGAGTTGACGGCCATCAACCTCATGCATAAACAGAGGCTCATCCTCCAGTCCGAACATCTTGGGCACCGACGGGCCGAATATATCCGCATCAAGCAGACCCACCTTGTAGCCCTCGCGGGCCAGAGCCACAGCCAGATTGCTGGCCACGGTGCTTTTGCCCACGCCGCCCTTGCCCGACGACACGCCCACTATGTTCTTCACACCCGGAAGCGACGGCTTCTTCTCCACCACAGGCTGTGCCGACTGAGCGTTCACAGTCACCTCCACTTCAGGCGATATGTGGGTATGTATTGCAGCTTCAGCCGATTTCAGAAGCGACTTCATAAAAGGATCGGTACTACGTTGAAATACTATGGAGAAACTCACCTTTGAGCCGTCAATACGTATGTCATCGCCCACCATTCCAAGTTCCACTATATTTTTGCCGTTGCCGGGATAGCGAACATTGGTAAGCGCGTCTATTATCAATTGTGGATACAGTCGTTCCATATAATAATGTATGAGATTGTTTATGTCGTTATTTCTTTGTTACTTTCGGATTGCACAGATGCGGACACTGTATCTCGCCACGAGAAAAACTGCGGTAAGTGTCATGCTCTATCTCCACCTCCGGCTCCTTAAGTTCGGTGCCGTGATCAAGGGCGAAACGCAGGTACTTGATAGTTAAACCGCGGTCGAGCCACTGCTGTTCATAAAAAGTGCGTATTTTCAATATGTCGGTCGCCATTCCCGAAGCATACAGATCTGAAGTATCGCACTCTATGCCGAGTCCGTTTTCGCGGGCCATTATGCCGGTATAGGTGTAGAGAAACGGGCTGTCGGTCTTCAGATTCACTATGCCGCCATCCACAAGCACCTTGCGGTAAAGTTCCATGAATCTGGTCGACGTAAGACGCTTGCGCACTTTCTTCATCTGAGGGTCTGGAAACGTGATCCATATCTCGGCCACTTCGCCCGGAGCGAAAAAGTAGGGGAGCAGTTCTATATCTGTACGCAGAAACGCCACATTTTTCATGCCGCGGTCACGTGCGGCTGTGGCTCCGGTCCACATTCGCGCTCCCTTTATGTCTATGCCTATGTAATTGCGGTCTTCAAAAGCCTCGGCCAGACCCACGGTGTATTCACCCTTGCCGCAGCCGAGTTCCAGCACTATAGGCCGGTCATTATGGAAAAAATCTTCATGCCAGCGGCCACGAAGCGGAAAGCCGCCTTTTTGCAGCTCGGCCCATGGATACTGGAACACGAAGTCTATCTGCTCCATCTCACTGAACTTTCTAAGTTTGTTCTTGCCCATAAATGTCGTATCAGGTTATTTATGCAAATGTAGCTATTTTTCTTCATACATCGCCTACTATCGCCACTCATCATTTAATTGCACGCTTTTACACGTGTTTTTGCAAAGATTCCTTATATTTGCATGATTGCTTATTTTACAGGCATCTGTTCATGATATCAATTTTATACATAATATATACATTATGACTATGCAGACTGACAAGCGTGTGCTGGTGGTGGGAGCCGGTGGTTTTATAGGCGGATTCATTGCCCGCCAGGCACTTGAGCGAGGCTACGAGACTTGGGTGACCGTACGTGCCTCAACCTCACGCAAATGGCTGACTAACAATAAATTACATTTTATAGTACTGGATTACGACAATGAAGAATCCATGGCCGAAACTCTGTCGGAAACTCTTCCTGCCGGTCAGCGCTGGGACTATATCATATACAATCTCGGTGCCACGAAGTGTGTTAACTTCATGGACTTCAACCGCATCAACTATCTGTATCTGCGTTCGTTTGTCGAAGCGCTGCGCAAATCATCCATGATACCGGAGCGACTGTTGTTCATGAGCAGTCTGAGCGCACTCGGTCCGGGCGACGAAAAAGATTACACACCCATCGGATCGCGCATGATTCCCAATCCCAACACACGCTACGGCGTGTCGAAGATCAAGGCCGAGACATTTCTCGAGACATGCTCCGACCTGCCTTGGACCATATTCCGTCCTACAGGTGTCTACGGCCCTCACGAGCAGGACTATCTCATGATGATAAAAAGCATCGACAGTCATTGGGACTTCGGCGTAGGATTCCGCAAGCAGATGCTCACATTCATCTATGTGGAAGATCTGGTCAATGCCATTTTCGATGCCATAACCGTTCCGGCTACTCTAAAGAAAAAATACATCATATCCGAAGACCGGGCATATACACAGAAAGAGTTTCGCCGCATAGTGGCCGAAGCACTCGGCGGCAAATGGGTTATTCCCGTGCGCCTGCCCATGTGGACGGTATATGCCGTATCGGCTGTGGCCGAGCGCATCAGTTCACTCAAAGGCAAGCCTTCGACTCTCAATCGCGACAAATATAAGATCATGCGTCAGCGCAACTGGAGCTGCGACATATCCGATGCTGTACGCGACTTCGGTTTCGCTCCGCGCTACTCTCTCACCGAAGGCATCAAAGCCACCGTCAACGAATATCTAAAGCAAAAAAATCACGCCTCGGAGGAGCGTTACGAATCATGATATCTCACAAGTCCGGGACACCGCGATGGTTCACACTGCTGGCCGTAGTGCTCGTATTGCCGCTGTTTCAGCTGCCACTGCTGTTGAGCCGCTGCCCCGACAGCTCGCCCGTGCGTACCATCCTGTTCATCTATCCGTTCTATGCCGTTGCTGCAGCTTATCTCGCATGGCAGTGTTATCCGCAGCGCAAAGCTCTGGCATGGATACTGCTCATACTGCTCATACTGTCGCACATGGCCACATGGATGTTAGTTTCTACACCTCTAACATGATATTTCACCAACATGAAAATACTCATTATCAACGGTCCTAACCTCAATCTGCTCGGCATGCGACAGCCCGAGATCTACGGCTCGCAGTCTATGGAGCAATATCTCGACTTCCTGCGCGATTACTATCAGGACATCGAGATTGAATACTTTCAGAGCAATCACGAAGGCAATATCATAGACATGTTGCAGAACGTCGGCTATGATTCGACCCAATATGCAGGCATAGTGCTCAATGCAGGTGCCTACACTCACACATCGCTTGCCATTGCCGACGCAATTGCAGCGATAGAACTGCCGGTTGTAGAGGTACACATATCCAATATATCTGCACGCGAACCCATTCGCCACACTTCGCTCATAGCACCCGTGTGCCACGGATCCATTGCCGGATTCGGCATGGACAGCTACCGTCTCGCCATTGAATCGCTAATCTGACACTCATCTCATTCTCTCATTTACACATGACCACCACTGACCATACTCTCATCATGGCCACCATGGCCACAGAGCGGTGCACCACACAGTTTGTGCAGTCGCTTGCTGATGCAGGCATGAGAGGCATACGCATCAACTCGGCTCATGTCACCCCGGCCGACATTGCTCACATCGTCAGCACAGTGCGCTCAGTCGATCCGTCCATTACCATACTCATGGACACTAAAGGCCCTGAGATACGCACCACCGATGTAGCCTCACCAATAGAGCTGTGCGAAGGCCACACACTCACTCTCGCAGGCGAGGACTCTGACACCACGGCACAGCGTATATGCCTCACGGCCCACGATATACATACCAGTCTGCAACCCGGACACACAGTGATGATAGACGACGGCGATATTCAGCTGCTCATCACCGAAATTACCGCATCAGGCGTAAAGGCTCAAGTCACACGTGCAGGCATACTCGGATCGCGCAAGACTGTCAATATACCCGGATGCCAACTCCCGCCGCTGCCTGCCCTCTCCGAACGCGACCGCATCAACATCGAGGCCGGAAAGCAACTCGGCATTGATCTCATAGCCCACTCTTTTGTACGCTCTCGAGCCGATGTCGACGCAGTGCGCCGGGCCATCAGCGGCACATCAATACGCTTGTACTCAAAGATCGAATGTCCGCAGGCCGTAGAAAATCTTCACGACATACTCGACGCATCCGACGGACTGCTCGTGGCTCGAGGCGATCTCGGCACATGTATGCCTTTGTCCGACATACCCGTACTGCAATACGACATCACTGCAGCCTGCCGGAAAGCCGGAAAACCGTTCATCCTGTCAACACAGATACTCCACAGTATGATACTCGCGCCTGCGCCAACTCGCGCCGAAGTCAACGACATTGCCATGGCTGTGATGCAGGGAGCCGAATGGCTGCTGCTGTGCGGTGAGACGGCTCAGGGACAATACCCCCTGCAATGCGTGGAGACAATGCAGGCAACAATCCTATCAGTAGAAAATCACTCACTGCGATGCAAAATCAATTAGACGAATACATAGCTTCACACATATCGCCGGAGCCCGACATTCTGGCACGCACATACCGCCACACACATCTCTACCACCTGTATCCACGCATGTGTTCCGGACACATACAAGGCAGATTGCTCAAAATGCTCACAGCCATGATATCGCCCATGCGTGTGCTTGAACTCGGAGCTTTTACCGGCTACTCGGCTCTGTGCATGGCCGAAGGCATGCCCGAAGGATCAGAACTGCACACCGTGGAGATAGATGACGAACTCGAAGACGAATTGCTGCAGCGTTTCGCATCATCACCGTATGCCGGACGCATACATCTCCACATAGGTGATGCCATGGACATAGTGCCGCGACTCGAAGGGGAGTGGGACATGGTGTTCATGGATGCCAACAAGCGCCACTATACGCAATACTTCCACATGATCCTCCCGCGACTGCGCCGTGGAGGATACATCCTGGCCGACAACACTCTGTGGGACGGTAAAGTGGCCGCCACACCTCCGCCTTCCGATCCTCAGAGCCGGGGTATAATGGAGTTCAACGACATTGTAGCCGCATGTCCGGAAGTGGAAGTAGCCATCATACCCGTACGCGACGGTCTTTCACTCATACGTAAATTATGATATTATCTACATATATTCGTTAATAAAATTTTGATATATCATTATCGGTTTTTATTTATGACCTTACGTATGTTTTATACTTTTGCCATAACATTACATAATACATATACTCATGAAAATAGTAAATTTTGACGATACCCCGTCGCTCGTAAGCCAGTACATGGCCGAATTGCGCGATGTCAACATTCAGCACGACATGCTGCGGTTTCGCAGAAATCTCGAACGCATAGGCGAGATCATGGCCTACGAGATAAGCAAGACCATAAACTATAATACCGTCGATGTAACCACTCCGCTCGCTGTGGCAAAATGTCATGAGATAGCCGACGATATAGTTCTTGCAACCATATTCCGAGCCGGCATACCATTCCACAAAGGTTTTCTCGATTACTTCGACCACGCTCAGAACGCATTCGTCTCGGCCTATCGCAAATACAAGGAAAAAGAAAACTTCGACGTATTCATAGAATACATAGCATCACCATCCATCGAAGGAAAGACACTCATCATTGCCGACCCCATGCTCGCCACAGGAGCTTCGATGGAACTCAGCTATCGCGCGCTGCTCACCAAAGGTACACCCTCGAAGATCCATGTGGCATCAGTCATAGCCTCTAAGGCAGCCATTGATTTTGTCAGATCCACATTCCCCGACGACCGCACCACGGTATGGGCAGGTGCCATCGACGACGAAATCAATTCGCACTCCTACATCGTGCCGGGTCTGGGCGACGCAGGCGATCTCGCCTACGGCATCAAAGAGTGACGGCATCACACTGTATTCATTATTCACTTATATGAAAAGACGGGTAGAAATATCATTTTCGCCCGTCTTGTTTATATCCGTTGATAACTGTTGAAAACAATGTTGATAACCGTAGATAAAAAAAAAGAAAGAATTGATAACAATATTTGCATTTAACATATCCATCATTGTATAATGCCACACCATCACATTGCAAAATTAGTTGACACAAAGATTTTACATCGTTCTCTACGTGTATTTACACAGTTATTGATGATGAAATGGAATAAAGTTGTTAACTTTGCACTTTATTAACACCATGTTGATAACATAGCTAATACACTACATATCTAACAGTTGATATGTAGATAAAGTGTAGATTGACTCATTCCGTGATTCAATAACCTTTATTTGCAAGTAAAGTGGCAGAAAGTTATCACTGGTTTCAACACTTATTATTGTTACTCTTGGGAATTAATTTTTTAAAACCTAAAAACTTAAATATATAAAGAAATGGATGTGGATAAAGCATCGGTCAGTAACACTGAAGAACTGAAGCGACAGATACTGCAACTTAAAAAAGAAAAAGGTGCGGTGATAATGGCACACTATTATCAGAAAGGTGACATACAGGACGTGGCCGATTACATAGGCGATTCTCTGGCTCTGGCTCAGATCGCGGCCAATGTCGAAGAGCCGGTGATCGTATTGTGTGGAGTCCACTTCATGGGAGAGACAGCCAAGATACTTTGTCCTGACAAGACAGTGCTCATTCCCGATGCGGATGCCGGATGCTCTCTCGCCGACAGCTGCGATGCCGACAGATTTGCCGAATTCATCAAAGATCATCCGGGACACACGGTCATTAGCTACGTCAACACCACGGCACGTGTCAAGGCTCTGACCGATGTGGTGGTCACCTCGGGCAATGCACGGGAGATAGTAGAGAGCTTCCCTGCCGACTGCAAGATCATATTCGGCCCTGACCGCAATCTTGGCAACTACATCAACTCCGTTACCGGACGCAATATGGTGCTGTGGGACGGTGCTTGCCACGTACACGAAAAGTTTTCGGTAGAAAAGATAGCGGAGTTGAAAAAACAATATCCGCAGGCACGCCTGCTCGTGCATCCCGAATGCAAGAAACCGTTGCAACTCATGGCCGATAAGATAGGTTCTACGGCTGTACTTCTGAAATATGCGTGCGAGAGTCCCCACACTCAGTTCATCGTGGCCACCGAAAGCGGCATTCTGCACGAGATGCGCCGCAAGTGTCCCGACAAGGAGTTCATTCCGGCTCCGGCATCCGATAGCACATGCGGATGCAACGATTGCAGCTACATGAAGCTAAACACACTTGAAAAGCTACGCGACTGTCTGCTTACAGGAACCCCCGAAGTAGTCGTTGACGAGCATTTGGCAGCCAAAGCACGCCGTCCGATAGAAAAGATGCTTGAATTGTCGGCAGGCATCAGAAAATAAAGAATCATCATATACTATTATATATACTATATTATAATATGGAATACAATCATAAAGAAATAGAGAGCCGCTGGCAGCAGTACTGGCGTGAAAATCATACCTACCATACGGAGATCGATAAGGAAAAGCCCAAATTCTATGTCCTCGACATGTTTCCCTATCCTTCTGGAGCCGGACTTCACGTCGGACATCCGCTCGGATACATAGCTTCCGACATATATTCGCGCTACAAGCGTCTGCAAGGATTCAATGTACTTCATCCCATGGGATACGATGCCTACGGACTACCTGCCGAGCAGTATGCCATACAGACCGGACAGCACCCTGAGATCACCACACGTGATAACATTGCACGCTACCGCTCCCAGCTCGACAAAATAGGCTTCTGCTACGACTGGGATCGCGAGATTAAGACATGCGACCCCGAATACTACAAGTGGACACAGTGGGCGTTTATAAAGATGTTCGGTCACTACTACGATACCGATCTCGACAAAGCCATGCCCGTAAGCTCACTTATAGAGCATTTCAAGCTCCATGGCAACGAAGGAGTGCATGCCGCATGCTCCGACGATACTCTGGCGTTTACAGCCGACGAATGGAATGCTATGGACGAAAAGCAGCAGAGCGACATACTCATGAACTATCGTCTGGCATATCTCGGCAACACAATGGTCAACTGGTGTCCCAAACTCGGCACTGTACTCGCCAACGATGAGGTGAGCGAAGGCGTATCTATCCGTGGCGGATATCCCGTGGAGCAGAAACTCATGTATCAGTGGTGTCTGCGTGTGTCTGCCTATGCACCACGTCTGCTTGCCGGACTCGATACCATCGACTGGACTGAGTCGCTAAAGGAGACTCAGCGCAACTGGATCGGACGTTCCGAAGGTGCTGAGATGAAATTTGCCATTGACGGTACCGATCTGCAGCTTGAGATATTCACCACTCGCGCCGACACAGTGTTTGGAGTGACATTCATGGTGCTTGCTCCCGAAAGCGAATACGTCGACATGGTCACTGTGCCCGAACGCCGCGAGGCTGTCGACGAATATCGCCGTAGCATAAAGCACAAGACCGAGCGCGAGCGTATGATCGACAAGAAAGTATCGGGTGTGTTTACAGGTGCCTACGCCATCAATCCTCTTTCGGGTGCCAAAATACCCGTATGGGTGAGCGATTACGTGCTTGCCGGATATGGCACAGGAGCCATCATGGCCGTACCCGCACACGACAGCCGCGACTACGCTTTCGCACGTCACTTCGATCTGCCCATCATACCTCTTATCGAGGGAGCCGATGTAAGCGAAGAGAGCTTCGACGCAAAGAGCGGACGTATGATCAACTCATGCGGCCCCGAACTTGATCTCAACGGCATGGAAGTAAAAGATGCCATTGCCCGCACCAAGCAGTTTATCGAGGAGAAGGGCATAGGACGTGTAAAGGTCAACTTCCGTCTGCGCGACGCAATCTTCAGCCGTCAGCGCTACTGGGGCGAGCCCTTCCCCGTATATTATAAGGACGGTGTGCCTCATATGCTCGACGAAAAGCTACTGCCGCTGCAGTTGCCCGAAGTCGACAAATACCTCCCTACCGAAAGCGGTGAGCCTCCGCTCGGACGCGCCAAAAACTGGACTTCGCCCGACGGATATCCTCTCGAACTTTGCACCATGCCCGGTTTTGCCGGTTCGTCGGCCTATTATCTCCGCTACATGGATCCACGCAACAACGAGGCGCTCGTATCGAAAGAAGTCAACTCCTACTGGCGCAATGTCGATCTTTACATAGGAGGCACCGAGCACGCCACAGGTCACCTTATATATAGCCGATTCTGGAATAAATTTCTCTTCGACCTCGGCGTGGTGTGCGAGGACGAGCCATTCAGAAAGCTCATCAACCAGGGCATGATACAGGGACGAAGCAACTTCGTTTACCGCATCAAGGACACCAACACATTCGTAAGCTACAACCTCAGAAAAGACTACGATGTGACTCCCATACATGTCGATGTCAACATTGTGTCCAACGACATTCTCGACATAGAAGCCTTCCGCAAGTGGCGTCCTGAATTCAACGACGCTCAGTTCATTCTCGAGGACGACGGCCGCTACGTATGCGGATATGCCGTCGAAAAGATGTCAAAGTCGATGTTCAACGTAGTCAACCCCGACGATATAGTCGACCGCTACGGTGCCGACACTCTGCGACTCTACGAGATGTTCCTCGGCCCTCTTGAACAGAGCAAGCCATGGGACACCAACGGCATCGACGGCGTCAACCGCTTCCTGAAAAAACTCTGGGCTCTCTTCTACAAGGGCGACCAATGGCTCGTGACCGACTCGCAGCCCACACCCGACGAATTGAAGTCACTGCACAAACTCATCAAGAAAGTCAGCGCCGATATCGAAAACTTCTCGTTCAACACATCCATCAGCGCATTCATGATATGTGTCAACGAGCTCACACAGCTCCGTTGCCACAGCAGTGCCATATTGTCGCAGCTCATCACCGTGCTGGCGCCATTCGCTCCCCACATTGCCGAAGAACTCTGGCATCGTCTGGGCAACGACACTTCGGTGTGCGATGCCGGGTGGCCCGCATTCAACGAAGCATATCTCAAGGAAGACAAAGTCACCTACGCCGTGTCGTTCAACGGCAAGGCACGCTTCAACATCGAAGTGGCGGCCGACACCCCGCGCGACGAGGTAGAGCAGATAGCACTTGCCCACGAAGGAGCTGCCAAGTGGATCGACGGCAAGACTATACGCAAGATCATCGTAGTTCCCGGAAAGATAGTGAATATAGTGGTAGGATAATATAACATGACATTTCACGTTATATTCTTACGACAGATACTCTTGAATATATTATAAATCACTCCATAAGCCATGAGCCGACCTGCCGAAATAGTGTTTGCCACCAACAACGACCACAAGCTGCGGGAAATTCGCCGCATCATGGGGCCGAAATGGCATGTGCTGTCACTTGCCGACATAGGCTGCCACGACGACATTCCCGAAACGGCGGCCACTCTCCAAGGCAATGCCGAGATTAAAGCCCGCTACGTCAGGGAGCACTACGGCTACGACTGTTTTGCCGACGATACCGGACTGATGGTCGACGCACTCGGAGGAGCCCCCGGTGTATACTCGGCACGATATGCCGGCCCCGGACACGACTCCAAGGCCAATATGGAGCTGCTGCTGAAAAACATGGAGGGTGTGGCCGATCGTTCGGCACACTTCTCCACTGTTATAGCTCTGCTCATAGGTGACCGTATGCTCACTTTCGAAGGCAGCGTCCACGGAGTCATCACCACCGAGCCTTCCGGCGACGGCGGATTTGGCTACGATCCCGTGTTCAAGCCCGACGAAGCCGATACCACATTCGCACTCATGAGTGCCGATGAAAAAAACGCCATCAGCCACCGTGGCCGGGCCACTGCGAAACTCATAGAGTACCTGTCGGATATCTGAACCTCTTTTATCCACACATATCTGTTAATGAAGATCAAATACTGTCACACTCTCCTCACTGCGGCCGTAATATGTCTGCTCGCATCATTCTCCGCTGCACACATTCACGCCTCCTCGCTGCTGGTAGGGCAGTGGGAAGTCCACACCGCTTTTGCTGTTCCGCAGCAGAAAGTCATCGAAACGGAGCACATCGTATACTACACATCGGGCGGATCACTGTTTTCCTACGACAAGAAAAACGATGAAAACTTCAGCTACAACAGCGGCAACAAGCTCACCGACGACAACATTACCGACATATTCTACAACCACACACGCCACTATCTGTTCATAGCCTACGAGTCGGGCAACATCGACCTGCTCTACGACGACGGACGCCTCGTCAACATGTCCGACATCAAAGACTCGTCCATTACACCGCCGCTCACCATCAACTCAGTGGCATTCGACGGCGACGACATATACGTGGCCACAGCATTCGGACTCGTTCACTTCAATGAGCCCCGACACGAAGTGGTACGCTCGGCCAACTTCGGCACCAACTTCAGCGCAGTCACCCTATTGGGCGACCGTATCGTTGTACATGCCGACGATAAGATACGCTACATACCACGCTCGGCCAACATCAGTTCGTTCGACAATTTCCGTCCCATAGCCGACAGCCGCCCGCCCGTAGAGCTAATGGCCATCGACGACTCCCGCATGATCATGCGCTTCGACGATCCGGGCGTGTATCTGTGCCTGCGCACCATCGACTTCGACGCCGAGACATCTCACGTGGTCACCGTGCTCACATCCCTGCACAACGACTATTCCTATACTACTCGCACACCCGACGGCACCATATATTTTGCCGCCGACAACTGCCTCTACACACTCGATCCATCGCGCGACTATGCCGAGCGCCTCGTGGCCTCTCTGCCCGACGAGCTCAAAGACTCCCGCATTGGCACATACAGCGGCCCCCGATCGCTCTGGTCGCTCAACAAGCAAGGCATCGCACATTACAGCCTCGGAGAGTCCGGATCGATCACCGTCAATATGGATCGCTTCCTGCCCGAAGCACTGTCGGTCAAAAAAGTATGTTATTTCTTCCCCGACCAGTCATCGCGCTACCTCTATATGCAGAATGTAGGTTCAACATCCTACCGTTTCAACATCAAGGGCAGTCTGGAGCGTGCCGGGCGCGACAAAGCACAGACTGCCTCACGCATCGACCTCTTGTCGGGCGACATAAAGGATCTTACGCTGTTTCCGGTCGACACACGTTACAACAGCCACGTATCGCCCATCGACAAGTATGCCACAGCATGCACATCCATGACCCCCGATCCCGACGACCCGGACACATATTACCTCTCCACCACCTACGACGGTGTGTTCAAAGTCACCGACGGCCATCTGGTAGGACGCTACGACAATCTCAACGCGCCTTTTGTCAAGATCGACGAGCGCTACATATCCTATGGCGTAAGCATTGACCGTGGAGGCAATCTGTGGGTATCAACACTCAGCGACGGCACATCGGCTCCCGTCATCATACTTCCCGCCGACAAGCGTAAGCTCGATCCATCGCAGGTCAAGGCATCCGACTGGATCACTCTCGATCTTGCGCCTATAGGATTCACCGGCGGACAGGACGCAATGTATCTCCATTGCAGCAAGTCCGACATGATATTCATCATCGACGGTAACCAGAACTGGATTATGCTGGCCTACGACACTCGCGGCACCTTCAACGACTTTTCCGACGACAAGGTATACCTCTGGAAAAAATTCACCGATCAGGACGGTAAGATACTTGAAAACACGCGCAGTTCCGCCATCTGCGAGGATCTGAACGGACGAGTATGGCTCGGCACATATATCGGAGTCATCGAGATTGCCAATCCTTCTAAGGCTACCGATCCGTCC
>CAJTQH010000003.1:0-3443 GCA_910578305.1 uncultured Muribaculaceae bacterium | reverse complement strand
AAGGTGCCGCGAAACGATGGATCTAACCTTGCCGACTATCTCATTGGCACCGACCTCATACACGGCATCGCTGTCGACGCCGCCAATCGCAAGTGGATAGCCACTCTGAGTTCCGGACTCTACCTCGTGTCACCGTCCGGCAACGAGATTATCGAGCGTTTCACCACCGAAAATTCTCCGTTGCTTTCAAATATGGTCAATGCCGTGTACACCGACCCGCATAGTGCCACACTATATGTCGGTACCATGAACGGACTCTACACCTATACCACCGACGCCACTCCGGCCATGCCCGACTATTCCGACATAATAGCCTACCCCAATCCCGTGCGGCCCGACTACTCAGGCCACATATACATCAAGGGACTAATGGACAATTCGCTGGTAAAGATCACCGACAGCGCCGGACACGTAGTATGCCAGGGACGCTCCGAAGGCGGACTATTCATCTGGAGCGGAGCCAACTCCTCAGGAGTGCGCGTGCCCACGGGCGTATACTACGTCATGGTGTCACAGTCGTCCGACGGATCATCCGGCGGAGCCGTTACAAAAATCATGATAGTCAATTGATTTTAGCGTGAAATCTCAGATAAGGATAGCCGACGCCACCGTAGCATTGTCGGGCGACACCTGCCGGGTCATGTCGTCCGACACACAGTTGTTTCACTACGTATCCCATCGCAACAACATGATGGTCGTCCGCTACTATCTCAGTCTGTGTGTTCTCCTCGCCCACGCCTCTGTCCTCACAGGCTACGATTTCCCGTGGCTTCAGCGAGGTACGGTCGATGTAGGATGCTTCTTCGCCATATCAGGCTTCCTCATGTTTCCCTCCTACCAGAAGCGACGCAGCTTCAAGCACTACATACGCCGGCGTGCTCTGCGCATACTCCCGTCCTACTTCTTCATCATACTGCTGTGTGCCATAGGTCTCGTGGCCGTATCCACACTCCCTGCTGCCGATTACTTCACCTCGCCCGGATTCTGGAAATACCTCGGAGCCAACATATCCACACTCAATTTCCTTCAGCCCGACCTGCCCGGAGTATTCACCGGATCTCAATTCCACACATCAGCCGTCAACGGATCGCTCTGGACCATGAAAGGCGAGTGGGTATGCTATCTGTCGGTGCCGCTCGTATTCTGGATGGTCATGCGCCACAAGCGCCTGTCCGGACTCATCATGGCCTCTGTTCTCATCCTGGCCATAGCCATGCGCTGCATCTTCTCCTCGCTCGCCTCGTCCACCGGAGCGGAAATCTACTCCATCATAGCCCGACAGTTCGGCACACTGCTCGTATTCTTCTACGTCGGAGCGCTCATCAACCGCTACTACACCTGCTTCCTGCGTTACCGGTGGTGGATACTCGCGGCCGACATACTCATACTGCTACTCGGCACATCATTACCGTTCTACTCCGAACTTTTCCAACCCGTAATGGCCGGAAGCCTCATCATATGGGTGTCGATGATAGGCTCATGGGGCACATTCCTGAGCCGGTTCGACAGCATCTCATATGACATCTACCTCTACCACTTCCCCGTCATACAGCTGGCCATATGCCTCGGACTCGACTCTTTTATGCCGCCGGCAGCCATGCTTGCAGTCATAGTCATCTTCACTGTGGCTCTTGCGTTCACATCGTGGCGACTCATCGGAAGGCATTTCAACAATATGTACCGTTAATACATTATATTCATATATATACTCACACATCATTCACTATATGGAGCATCAATTAAGTTATCGCAACGAAGACGACAAATGCTATGGAGCCACAGGTATGGCTGTGGCTGTGATAGTGTTTGACGGCGACGACATGCTTGCGGCTGTCGACCTCGACGCCGAGCCGGGCTCTATGCTCGAATTCACCGAAGACTTCTACTTCTCAGGCCATCCGTCACTCTCGGCCAAAGCTGCCTGGAACCGCATACTCAAAAATTTCAACATCACCATGGCTCTGTCCATGGCCAACCTCATGTGCCGCCGCATGGTACTCGACCGTGAACAGG
This sequence comes from uncultured Muribaculaceae bacterium, assembly GCA_910578305.1. Classification (GTDB taxonomy): domain Bacteria; phylum Bacteroidota; class Bacteroidia; order Bacteroidales; family Muribaculaceae; genus Paramuribaculum. The sequence continues at coordinate 1,430 of CAJTQH010000003.1, read as the reverse complement.
CTCTCGATCCCGACTTGCGCTCACAGCTGCGCAGTCTTATGATCGAAGTCGGCCACGACAGCTGCTCGCTCGACGACGACGAGACATCCCGGCTCTTTGACAAAAACTTCACCTACCTCCACCGTGTGTTCAGCCACATCGGAGTGCAGGGTGTCACACGCGACTTTGCCGAAGTTCTCAAACGCCGCCGCCGCATGACACGCATGGACGTCATCGAACAGTTACGCGCCCTCCGCATGCTCTGACTTCATGACCCCGTCCTCCTCCCCACCTCAATCGCCGTCATTCATCCGTCATATCGCCTATCTACAGGTGATAGGCATCATTCTTGTCGTTTTCGGACACTCATTCCACGAATACCCCGCCGCCGACGCAAGCGGCGGATCGCAGCTGCTTGTCTACCGCATGATGTACAGCTTCCGCATGCCCGTATTCATGTTCGTTTCGGGCTACCTCATGCTCTACACGTCATTTTTGCGCCACACACATCCATCATCCGGATTTGGATTCATCATCACTAAGCTCCGGCGGCTCATGTTGCCGTTTCTCTTCCTCACCATAGTCACCTTCATACCCCGCTCACTCTTCTCCACCATGGCCGACGACCACATTGCGCTCGATCCGCAGTCGTTTCTCCGCTCGCTCTTCTATCCCGAGCACATGGTCATACCATACTTCTGGTTTCTTCAGGCAAGCTTCACACTGCTCGTGTTCTGCCACACATTCATCCTCCTCGGACGCCGCGTCCGCATATCCCACGGCCTGCTCCTCGCCATGCTGCTACTGCTCGCAGTGCTCTTGCTCGTGCTGCCGTTCAGCCCCACATCATTCTTCTCCTTCCATCACGTATGCCGGCTTGCCGTCTACTTCGTCATCGGCATGATCTACTGCCGCTATTCAGCCGCCATAGACACCCTGCTGCGCCCCGCATCACCCATCACACTGCTCATCTCGGCAGCACTGTGGGCCACGCTCTTCCTCACGGCACAGACCATCCCCGCCATCATGCCGCTCTGCTCAGTGGCAGGCATATCCATGTGCCTCTCACTCGCACGCATCATGGACGTCCGCGGCATCACCATCCTTCAGCCACTCATCGGAGCCAACTACATCATATTTCTCCTGTCATGGTACTTCAACGTAGCATCGCAGCAGATACTCCACCACCACATCGACATGCCCTGGTGGACATTCACCATCCTCTCCTTCACCACAGGCATCCTCATCCCTTGGCTCATCTACCGCCTCCTCCTCCGCACCCGCACCGCACCTCTCACCCGCATCACCGCCCACCTCCTCGGCCAATCCCTCCGCTCCCCCAAATAATCCCATCCCTCCTGCATTTTCGACTGCCGCTAAAAATAGGAGGGAGGGCTTCCAGCCCTCGCACTCCCATCTAAAGCATTCTCCGCCAAGACCGAAATCCCTCG
>CAJTQH010000002.1:69703-84637 GCA_910578305.1 uncultured Muribaculaceae bacterium | reverse complement strand
GCGTTCGATTTTTTTGCCGAGGAATTTTTCGATACCAGCCCATCGGCGACGATCGCGCTCGCTGACAAATGTCAATGCTTCTCCGTCAGCATCGGCCCGCGCCGTACGACCTATGCGGTGCACATAGTCTTCGGCATCGTGGGGAACATCGAAGTTTACCACCATGGTAATATCGTCGATATCTATACCACGGGCCACGATATCGGTAGCTACCAGTATGTCTATACGTCCCGATTTGAAGTCGTGCATCACTTCGTCGCGTCGCGCCTGCTCGAGATCGGAGTGCATTTCTCCGATTTTGAATTTCGCACGCCGCAGGTCGCGTGACAGATCTTTTACTTTGAGTTTTGAAGAGGCAAATACTATGACACGTCGTGCCTGAGTATCGGTGAATATACGTTTGAGTATCTCGATCTTCTGTGGCTCATAGCACAAGGCCACACGCTGATGTATCTTGTCGGCCGGTCGCGATACTGCGATTTTTACTTCGGCAGGGTCGTGCAATATGCTCTTGGCGAGTTGCTGTATTTTGGGTGGCATCGTGGCTGAAAACATCAGTGTCTGACGCTTTTTCGGCAAGTGCTTTACCACTTGCATTATGTCGTCGTAAAAACCCATGTCGAGCATTCGGTCGGCTTCATCGAGTATGAAAAATGAAACTTTCGAAAGATCTACCTTTCCCATCTGAAGATGTGCCAGCAGACGCCCCGGAGTGGCTATTACCACATCAGCTCCGAGCAACAGGCTTTTTTGTTGGCGGGCAAATGTTGCTCCGTCGGTGCCGCCATAGATAGCAGCACTGCTTATATTCATGAAATACCCGAAACCTTCGAGCTGTCGGTCGATCTGCATGGCAAGCTCTCGGGTGGGAGCCATTACGATACAGTTGACGGCATCTTCCGGAAACTCGCCGTCGGCCAGACGGTTAAGTACCGGCAGAAGATATGCGGCAGTTTTACCGGTTCCGGTCTGAGCCACAGCTATAAGGTCTCGTCCTTCAAGTGTAAGTGGGATTGATTGCTCTTGTATGGGTGTGCATTCGCTGAAGCGCATTGCATCAAGTGCGTCAAGCACATCGTAATTCAGGTCAAATTCGTCAAACCGCATCGGTCGGATTCTCAAAAATATAGTACTAATCTTTTTCTTGGTGCAAAAGTAGCGAAAAAATCCCGAACCCCAATACATGAAATAGCTTGTTTACATCTGTTTTTTAGGTTGAAAAAGGCGAAATGCGTACCTTTGCGGTGCTTATGGATAGAATGAAGACAATAGTGAAATGTCTGTTGGGTCTGCTTATAGGAATATCGGCCGGAATGATTGTGGCATGTGCTTTTATTGTAATGTTTACGGATCTTACTCTGACGGTGTTTTTTGAAAAGCTTTGCTCAGTCGATCTTTTTATGCTGTCGTTGTCGTCTTTAGGAGGAATAGTGTTTTTTGCCATATCGCTTCCGGTACTTGTATTGGCGCATGAAACCGGACATCTTGCAGGCGGATTGCTCTCGGGATATAAATTTGTGTCATTCAGAATATTCAGGTTCACGATCATTAAGGCTGATGGGCGTTATAGGCTGAAGCGGTTTGCTGTGTCTGGCACAGGCGGACAATGTTTGTTGATGCCACCCGACAGACCTCTGAAGCGTATACCTGTGGTGTTGTACAATAGCGGTGGAGTGATAGCCAATGTGCTAATACTGTTTGCTTTCATGCCGTTGCTATGGATTGATGGCGGAGCATTTCTGTATGAGTTTGTAGTTATATTTCTTTTTACCGACGTGATTATTATATTGATGAATGGTGTGCCTATGAATGTCGGTAACGTGGGTAATGATGGTTATAATGCTTTGTTGTTGCGTCGCAGCGAGGCAAGTAAGCGCGGAATTGTGACACAACTAAGGGTCAATGCAATGATTCAAAATGGTGTTAGACCAAAGGATATGCCTGCGGAGTGGTTTGTTGTTGCGGATGATTTTGATTATGGCAACAGCTTGGAACTTAGTATTCCAGTAATGGCTATGTCAAGGCTGGTCGATGAGATGAAATACGATGAGGCATTGCGTGGATTTGAGTCGTTGTATGAGCATCGCAGTGAGATGATGCGCTTGTTTGCCTATGAAATAGCTTGCGAACTTGTATTCTTACGGCTTATTACCGGCGATGTATCCGGTGCGAAAAGTTTGTATGACAAGGACCTGAAGAAGTATATCGATGATTATCGCTCGGTTATGTCGTCAAAGGAACGCATTTTGTGTGCCATGGCACTGATAGGTGAGCAGAATAGGGCTAAAGCAGTCGGAATATATGATGATCTGTATGCCCGTAAAGACAGCTATCTGCTGCAGGGAGAGGTAAAGAGTGATCTGGCTCTGATGAGTTCCATGCTTGATGCGGATATAGAAAGGAGGTACCGATGAATATTGAGGATTTCCGTCGGTTCTGTCTGTCGCTTGGCGATGTTACCGAGAAGATGCCATTTGGAAAGTTCGCAAGACGCTACGAATCTGTATTGGTGTTCTATGTGTGCGGCCACATGTTTTGTATGATAGATATAGACGATTTTAGGTATGTCACAGTCAGATCCACGGAAGATGAGATCTCTGACATGCAGAGCCGTTGTGCTTCTGTAGGAAGACCCTTGAACCCAAGTCTGAAATACTGGATGCAGATCGATTTGGATGGAGATGTGTCGTGGAAGGAGATCCTGGCTTTGGTAGTCCGTGCTTATGGCCTTGTGGAGTCGAGATATACCTCCCGTCGATAGGTAATGAGGTATTTCCATCTTGACGGTGCATTATCTACGGCGGCTTCGTCTACAAAAATGCCGTTGTGGCCAAGATGTTTTTCGCATTCATGAAAGTGGCACAGACCTATACCGCAGTCGAGTATTGAAAGTTTGCTCTTAGGTATATAATAGAATCGCACTTTGTCGTTGGTCACAACAGCGCGCCATGGTTGCGAATTGGTTGACGATGGTGCGAGCCGTAGCATGTCGAGTGAACGGGCAAAAGTATTATTCCGGTCAAGCGGATGAGTGAAGTCGTCGGAAAAGAACAATTGGTCGAATGGTTTACGCCGTTTGCTGCCAAGAGTCATACGTGTCACTTTTTCAATCAAACTCTGTTTGGATGCTACCCCTACCGGTGAGATTATTTTCAGACTCTCACCTGATGGCCAGATTTCCGCTCGGTCAAAGTCTGATCCTTTGAATGTGGCAGCTATCCAGCATGTGCCAAGACCGAGTCTCCATGCTTTCAGCACCACTTGTTCAAAGCGGAAGCCTGCCGAGAGAGCCGAATGGTCGTCAGGCCCCATGGCGATAAGGAAATAGTCGCAGGCTCCACGTATCACCCCGTATGTGCTTGGGCGATATTCTCCTTTTGACCCGAAATGTCTGAGACGGATACTGACATTGCCGCCAAACGGACTTGATGAGTCGTCAATTGCTTTCTGTAGAATATCTGTCTGATCGGGCGTGAGGCATTCGCCGTTGAAACTCCTTACAGATCGTCGCTCTATTATGGCCTTGATAATATTCATGTTGTATTAATGATTATAGATCGATGCTGTATAGCAAATGTTCTTTCAGCCAATGACCGTCGGGCAATGCCGGATGCCGGAATTTTCCGGTATAATTCATGCCTATTCTCTTCATTACATTTTCGGAGGGAATGTTTGGGACAGCAGTAAAAGAATATACCCGATCGAATAGATCATGCTTGCGGGCATAATCGAAACATGCTGTTGCAGCTTCGGTAGCATATCCTTTATGCCAGAAACGGTCGGATATTCTCCATCCGATTTCCCATCCGGGAGAAAATGGTGCTTCAAAATCAAATCGATGAAACCCGACAAAGCCTATGAATTCACGAGTCTCTTTGAGTTCCAAAGCAAACAGACCTACTCCGAACTCTTCAAACTCAGCCATAATGCGGCTTACCATCATATCCGTCTCTCTGGCATCAAGACATGCCGGAAAGTACTTCATCACATTCTCATTGGCATTCATTTCTGCAAATGTTCTACGGTCATCATTTCTCCACTCCCGTAAAACCAATCTGTCAGTTTCAATAAAAGTCATATACGACTGATGTTTTAAGTTTGTACATTACAAATATAGTGATATTGCGCCTATTTTTGCGAAAATTATTGGGCTTTGAAGTTGAAGATCGGGCGAATGATTGTGTCGATGGTTACGGTGTCACTGATGTTGGCTATTATTTCTGAGGATGGTTTATAGACCATCGGCGATTCATCACGGGTAGACTCTGTTACTGATTCGGAGTATATGTCTCTCATCGAAGCCTCGAAGTCCTCCATCTTGATTTTTTCATAAGCCTGTGTACGGCTCAGTACTCGTCCTGCACCGTGTGGCGCTGAACAGTTCCAGTCGGAATTGCCTTTGCCTGTACAAAGAATAGAACCGTCGCGCATATTTAATGGTATGATACATCGCTCAGTTGCGGCAGCTGAAATTGCTCCTTTGCGTATAATGTTGTCGTCGCTGATGTAGTTATGGATGGATTCAAATTCATCTTTCACCTCCACTTCCGGAAAGAAGCGCATAAGCAAGAGTGATATGAGTTTACGGTTGAGCACTGCCCAACGCTGGCATAGGCGCATATCATGCAGGTATCGCTCTCGATCTTCGCCCTCGACATAGCAGAGTGTTGCAGGTAGTGACGGTTCTTTCATGTGATATTCTTTTCGCATTTTCTTGATGACACACTGCAATTCTGATCGGCGTCCGGCTGCTTTGTATTCCTCAATGGTTCGTTTGATTGTTTCCTCAAACTCGTCGGCACCATCGGTAAGATGCTTTACGGCTTTGGCCTGATAGATGTCGGCCACCTGCTTGCCAAGGTTGCGTGAACCTGTGTGAATGACGAGATATACATTTCCCTCGTCGTCTTTGTCGAGTTCGATGAAGTGGTTGCCACCGCCAAGCGAACCGATGGACTTGTTGATGCGCCCGGAGTCTTTAATCTCTCTATAACAATAAAGGTCTGTGACAAGTTGTTTCGCTTCGCGATATATGTCCATTTCCTCGTTGACAAGAGGCTTGAAGCCATGTCTATCGTCGCGCACCCACATACCCGACGGCACGTTTTCACAGATATGCTCATGGAAGCCATGATAGTCAATCTCGGAGAGTTTTCCAAGATTGAGTATGCGCATACCACAACCTATATCGACTCCTACAATATTGGGAATAACCTTGTCACCGAGGTCGCCTGTGAATCCGATGACGCAGCCTGCACCGGCGTGAACGTCGGGCATGATACGTATCTTCTTGTCGGAAAACACGTCGATTGAAAGTAGTTGCTTAATCTGCTCCAAGGCATTTTCGTCGATGTTGTCTGTGAATATCTTCACGTCATATCCTTCTATTGTCTTCATGATTTCAAGTTATTGATTAATTTTTCTGCAAAGGAATACCTCTAATGCGCAATTATTCTGCGCACTTAAAAATATTCTATGAATTTTATATAATTTCATCTGTGCGCAAATATATTGCGCACCATGGTGTCAACTTTGCACGAAAACGATTAACAATATGATTATAAGAGGAAATACTACTTCGGCTGAGATTTTCACCGATAATATAGAGGAGTCAGCACTTGACTGGCTAACGCAACTTTGCGACCATCCGGCTATGGACGGTGTGCCTATAGTGCAGATGCCCGACGTGCATGCCGGAAGTTCCTGTAACGTTGGCACGGCATATCCGATAGCGTTTTATGTAAATCCTGATCATGTGGGTGGCGATATTGGCTGCACAATTTCTATGCACAGACTTTCGTGTTCAGTCAGTCCGGGTGAATTTCCGCTACTTGATCAGCGAATACGCGAGGCCATCCCTACCGGTGCAGAGGTTTGCAAAAGGAATTCTCTCAATGAAAAGGATTTGTTCCGGTTTCTCAACAATCAGTATCAGAAAGCGCGCTCGGCCGCTCCGGATCTTATCAACGATGCTCCACGTATCGGTACACGATTTATCTCCGATTTCTGTCGTCGTGTAAAATTGCAGGAAGGTATTTTCTATAAAAGCCTCGGCACTCTCGGCGAGGGTAATCACTTTATAGAATATGGTGAGGATGAAGATACCGGCGAAGGGTGGCTTACAATACATTGCGGGTCAAGAAATATCGGAGTAAAGGTGGCTAACCATTGGCGTAATATTGCCCAGAATCCCAAACGAGCCAAATATGCAGGTTATCTATGTGGCGATGCTATGCGTGGATATCTTTCCGATATGATTATATCGCAGGCCTACGCACTGTATAATCATCACATAATTCGCGACCGAATCTTCGCAGTGTTGAAAAAGATATGCAAGGCAAAAAGCACTGATTCGATCTTTACCACTCATAATTATATATCCGTGACCGGTGGACGGCCGATGTTGCGTAAAGGTGCGATTGATGCTTCCGAAGGCCTTAGAGTGGCTATACCGTTTAATATGCGTGATGGTATCGCTGTGTGTATAGGTCGAGGTAATGAACAGTGGCTCAATACAGCACCTCATGGAGCCGGCCGCCAAATGAGTCGCACACAAGCCAGAAAGCAAATTGCTATGAGTGATTTTAAAAATTCAATGTCGGGAATATACTCTACGTCTGTGTGCGAGGGTACAATTGATGAATCTCCAATGGCTTATAAACCATCAGATGAGATACTTGAACTTATAAGACCGACAGTGGAGGTAATCTCCGTGATAAAACCAAAACTCAACATAAAAGATAACGGACAATGAATAATCAGAACGAGCGTAAACGAGTCCGGCAATACGTCCAGATTACAGCAGGTCGTGGCCCGGTGGAGTGTGCGAGAACTGTGACTCTGGTAGCGCGTGAAATACTTAAAGCAATCCCGTCACTGAAACTTGCCGATTGCGAACCTCATAATCAGACTGAAGACTGTTATATGTCTATTACTCTCTTCTCTGATGATCCTGTTGCGCAATCTGTAATTGGAGATTGGCAAGGAACTGTACTGTGGGTATCAACCAATAATCCATATCGGCCTGCACACAAACGTAAAAACTGGTTTGTGGGGGTCAACTTTTTCGACGATGTGGAACTCCCTGAAATAAGAGAATGTGACATAAGGTATGAGACTTGCCGTTCGGGAGGTAAAGGCGGGCAGAATGTCAATAAAGTAGAAACTTCCGTCAGAGCCACGCATACGCCTTCCGGGATATCAGTGAAATGCTCGGACGAACGTTCGCAATTGCAGAACAGAGCACTTGCGAGGGAGCGATTGATATTGAAGCTCCGCAGGTACAATGATGATGCCATGGCAGAGTCGCAATCCCGACAATGGAGTAATCACAACTCACTTGAAAGAGGCAATCCGGTGAAAAAATTCAGAGGGCCGTTGTGATATATTCGTGCCCCGACTCAATATAATTTACTTGTAGTGCTCGGCGGCTATTCTGACGCTTTCGGCGATACGTGTGCGGAACTCCGGGGGCGCTATAACTTCGGCATGACCTCCATAGCCGAGTATCAGACGCTCAAGTTCGTTGTTGATTACTACTTTAAGCGACAGCTGTATGCTGCCGTCGCGAAAACGTTGCTCTACTTTCTGTGATTTATGAAATGGTTTTGATTCGACGTATGGTGCTTGCTGCCTGTCGATTCTGATTACGACCCTACGCGCCTTATCGCTTATTTGCCTTGTCACGCCTATAGTGTCGTCAAAGAAGTGTTCGGGGTCGAAGTTGACACATTTCTTGAATGGATGTTCCTTGTCAAGTGATACCGAATGGATTCGGTCGAGAGCGAATATGTTGACCTGAGGTGCACGGTTTGTCGATTTCTCTCCAATGAGAAACCAGCGGTTGCGATACTCTTTAAGTAAATACGGATATACCACTAATGCTTCCGGACGTCGTGCTCTGAACGATTGATATTCAATGACGATTGTCTGCTGTTTGCGCACGGCATCATATATTGCTCCAATGAATTGAGCGCCTCTGTAACCGGTTACATGCTCCATGTCCATAGCCGGAACCATAGTGCCGGTGTGGCGTGAAATCTGTTCATTCAGTTTGCTTATCGTGTCGATTGACGACGCCAACTGAGGAAATCCCTGGAGCTGACGCAAAATGTCGAGTGCCGAGTTTAGAGCGTCGAGGCCTTCATCGTTGAGAGGGAGATGTGTGATGCTGTAATCCGGATCGTCATATTCATAATATTTGTTTTCGCGTACTACGATCGGTGCATTATACCCAAGACGGTCGCTGCGCATAAGAGCCAGATCGTTTTGAAATGTACGGCGGCTCACCGGATTGATGCGCCCTTCGTATTCGGCAAGCGCATCGGTACAAGCTTCGATAAGATCGTTGATAGTCCATCGGCGATAATGGTTCTGCAGGCATCGGTCAATGGTGGAAATGCGGATGAGAGTGGCACGATTCAGAGGCATGGTGTAGAAATTTTATTTGCAAAATTAAATAATTTCAGATGCTGCACAAATTGGTTGCATATCGATTGTTTTGCTTTGCATTGTGATTGGATTAATCGATAATTCAGAATGACAAGGCAGGACACATTAAATCTATAATATTAACCCAAAAACACGGACTTATGAAAGCAAAAAACCACAATCATGCGCTGATATGGCTTGCCGTCGGGGGGCTGTATTGCGGAGTTCTTCTGACCATTATTATGATGATCACCTATACGGAAGACAAAGGTCAGTTTGAATTATTCACGCTCGATGGATTCCTTTTCTGACAAAATGGTTTGCTCGTCTGATATTAAAGGATTGATACGCATTCAGGGGCGATGGAACAAACGCTATTCACAGTTGAATGATGAAGCTCAGACCGTCCGATTCATTAAGGAGCGTGGTCAGCGGGTGATGATGGCGTATGGCGTGGATGCGGTGCCGACGGCTATGTGATATTTCTGGAGGCCGTATTTGGCGGATAGGGCTTCGCCGGATAGTGGAGCTCCGTAGCCGAAGAGGTTGTAGGTGCTTCCGCATTTATTGCAACGAGCAACGCCGGCCAACGGGTTTTCAGAGTCGATCTCGACTCTTACGGTGGGTTTGACTTCCACCGGGCATGCCAGATCGTAGACGAGATATTCGCCATTCGGATCACATGTGAGCAGGAGTCCTCCGAAGCCGGTGTATTCCGACATTCCGTAGGGGTATCCGGCCGGTTGTTTTTCGGAACGGATAAATTGTTTGTATTGTCCGGCTCCGCTGATGCCGTATATCTGCCAGTCGCCGATAGTGCGGAACACTATGTTTACGTTGGCAGGGGGTATGCGTTGGTCGTCGATGGACTCACAAGAAGAAGTCATGACAGCTATCGCTGTCATGACTGTGAGGTTACGCAAATGTTTACGCAGATTCATTTGATGCGGGGAGAGGATGTGTGTGATTTGATGTGAAATCAGTTGCCAAACAGGTTCCCGAACAATTTGCCGAATTTGTCGGCGGCTTCCTGCATGCGGTTGCCTATGAGCGGACGTAGCATAGCCGGGATTTCCACGTCGAGTTCTGTGACCACTTCGGTGGATTCGTCGGAGACGGGGGTCAGATTGATATTGATGTTGATGGGAACGGGTGCGTTTTCGGCAACCATGCGCATAAGCACGGGGCTTACAAGCTCAACTACCTTGAAGGTGAGTTCGCCTACGGCCGGAGCGTTGATGGTGATGGTGTCGGTCGTAAAACGTACTTCAGGAAGTTTTTGACGAGCGTCATCGGGCAATTGGTCGATGCGTTCCTGAAAAGTGCTGAAGTCGCTTACTTTGTCGAAAATCTGCTGTGCGGGATGATTGACGGTCACAGCTGTTCCTTTGTATTTGGCCATGTCTGATTTCGGATGCGTGTATGTTGATGTTTAGTCGTTTTGCCCGGCCGGAGTCCAGTTGGCGGGATCGCGACGCCATTCTTTGAGAGTTTCGAGATCGTCAGCGTGGATATATTCTGATTCAAGTGCGGCCTCAAGCATGGAATTGTAGTTGCTGAGAGTGCAGATGTCCACGTTGGCGTCTTTAAACCGCTTCACGGCGATGGGGAATCCATAGGTGAATATGGCTGCCATACCCACAACCTCACAACCTGCGGCGCGTATGGCTTCAACGGCTTTGAGACTGCTTCCGCCTGTGGAAATGAGATCTTCGATGACCACCACTTTCTGTCCGGGCTTAAGGTTGCCTTCTATGAGGTTTTCAAGGCCGTGGTCCTTTGGAGTCGAACGCACGTACACGTAGGGAAGTCCGAGTGTGTCGGCCACAAGCGCTCCCATGGCAATGGCTCCGGTGGCTACTCCGGCTATGGCGTCGGGCTGTGGGAAGTTTTCCATAATCAGACGGCACATCTCGACTTTGATGAAACTGCGTACTTCGGGATATGACAGAGTCTTGCGATTGTCGGTGTAGATAGGAGAGTTCCATCCTGATGCCCATGTAAACGGATGTTCCGGTTGGAGTTTGATGGCACTTATTTTAAGAAGTTTCTCGGCTAAAAGTCTGTCTAACTGTTTCATAATGGTGGTTGTATGATTATGGTATGTCAAGGTATGTATAGCGGGTGTGTGGTACTTGCTACCTTTTCCCCATGCAAAGTTAATGATTACGTCGGTGCAATCCAAATTTTATTTGCAGTTTTCCGTAATAGGAATATTATTGGATTAAAAGACGAAAATAGAAGATATGACGTTAAACTTTTATTGATCGAAAGCGTCTTTATGGTATACTTTGATAAAAACAGTTGTAAAATCTTGCGTTATGAAAAAGATATTTACTTGCGTGATGGTGGCTCTGATGAGCGGATTACTTATGGCTCCACAGGTGGATGCTCAGAGCCGCAGGGGTGGAAATCAGGGAAATACTTCGGTATCGGCACAGCGTCCGGGCCGTGGTGGCGGTAATACACGTCCGGGGCAGGGCAATACCCGTCCCGGCGGCAATGGCGGCGGCAACCATAACGCGCCAACGCGTCCGAACAATCCGGGCAATACCCGTCCCGGCGGCAATGGCGGCGGCAACCATAACGTGCCAACACGTCCGAACCACCCGGGCACCCGTCCCGGCGGTGGCGGTCATGTGAAGCCTGTGGCTCCGCGTCCGCCGCAGCATGGCACCCGACCGGTGCGTCCGGGTATTTCACATCGTCCGCCTACATTGGCTCCTCCACCACGGCCTATGCGTCCGATATATGGTGTGTGGACTCGTCCGGTACCTCCTCCCGGATGGCGCCCGGTGTACAATCGTCCTCTGATGCCCGATGTACTCGGCCTTACATTCGGTATTGCTATCGGATCGGCTCTCGACAATCTCTATAGCAACGGATACAATGTTGACGGATACGGACAGCGTGAGGTGTATCTGCGCGGTGTGAGAGAACTGGGCTATGCGTGGGACGATGCCACGCTGTATTTCAATGCCGGCGGCGCACTGGTACGGTCGCAATTTTTCGACTCAACCGTGCGATATGATATGGGCCGATATTATAATGTGTACTCCACATTATGCTCGCGTTACGGAACTCCGGTGGGTTCGACTAACAACGGCAATGAAGTGTCGGCTACGTGGTTTGGTTATTCGGGTGACTATGTGTCATTGCAATACACCATGATGAACACGCCAAGCGGATTCCGCTATTTCACAGTGCTCACTTACGGTAACTGAGGCCGATCGCATACAGCTTACACATCAATGCTTCCGCAAAACCGGCGGGAGCATTGATTTTTGTTATATGCCCGTATGCGTCATTGGCTCCGGAGTCTATTTATAACGCATATCTGTTTGCGAGTCAAAAATTTTTATTACTTTTGCGGATGCAGACCGCTATGCAGAGGCCCGGTCGGGAATCTGAGGGTGGGTCGGCAACTTTGGCTTGCCATTGCGGCATGCCGCGACATAATGAAAAAAGGCGTTTACTTTAGCGCACTTTCTTGACGATAGGAAACTTCGCAACTTTCAGAAACAGTCAGGGATGTGGCAACAGTAGATGGCTTATGTGGATATGTTATATCAAGATCCCGCAGGTGCGTGAGCATCGGCGGAGATTTGCGCATATATCATATTTGCGTGAGGCTTCTGCAATCTGTTGCTCGTTCTACTGTTTCGGGCAATGCGAAGGCCTCCTATCGTGGGACGAGTGACATGGTAAGGACTCTCACGCTTTGCATTTTTATAACAGACCTGCACAGGGAGTATGCGGTCGGAAATATGCAATGGTTTTGCTATGAAAAAAATTTTGTTTCTGTTTGTGGTCTGCCTGCTGGCATCAATGCAGGTGGGCGCGTCAGCCGCTAAACTTACAATGGCTGTCAATGTTTTCGGTTCGGTAACTCCCGAAGCACGCAATCTTGTCGAATCGGCTTTTCTCCAGCGTCTGTCGGGCAACAAATCATTTGTTGTGTTTGAGCGCAACAATGCCTTTATCAACAGACTCAACCGTGAAATCGATTTTCAGACATCGGGCAACGTCCCTGTAAGTGAGATCCGTGCCATAGGAGCGCGTATGGGCGTGGACTATGTTACGCTTGTTAACATCGATGTGGTATGCGACGAGGTGGTGATGACGGCCCGCATAGTGAATCTCGAGACCGGACAGATCATCAAGACCGTGACCGATTCGCGGCAGATGGAAGATCTCAGCACATTCAAGGGCATGGCCAACACAATAGCCTATCGATTTTACTCCAGAACAACAAATTAACATCACGAAAATACTTTTTCTGCTGTTTTCGTTGCTCTTGTCGGTGCCCTGCACCCTGTCGGCACAGCAGCCGACAGGCGGTAAGAAGAAACTTGCCGTGTATGTGACCGGAAAAAATATCGACGACGAGATAAAATATGTGATCGGCTCCAAGATGGTCGAAAAGATCACGCTCAGCCCCAAGTATTCGGCTGTAGAGCGCTCGGCCGATTTCATGCGCGAGATTCAGAAAGAACTTGGCATGCAGACAAGCGGCATGGTGAGCGACCGTACCATAGCGAAGATCGGACAGATGCTTGGTGTGAAATATGTGGCTGTGGCCAATCTTCAGGAGGTGTTCAACGAACTCTATGCCGATGCCCGGCTGATAGATGTGGAGACCGGCGAAATCATGGTGTCGACCAACAGTTCGTCGGCTGTCGGATCGTTGCCGGAACTTGTGGCACTTGCCGAGAAGATAGCCAATGCTCTGACCGGTCGGGCCAACGCTATGGGCGGTCAGAGTATTGGTTCGGCAGCCGCACCCGGATCCGGAGGCGATATAGAGACCTTTACTGTCAATGGCGTGACATTTGAGATGGTGCGCGTGGAAGGCGGCTCGTTTATGATGGGGGCGTCGGATTCGGAGGCAAGGAGTGATGAAAAGCCTGTGCATGCCGAAAATGTAGCCACATTCTATATCGGCCGCACGGAGGTGACACAGGATCTATGGTTCGCTGTGATGGGCAGCAATCCATCGTATTTCCGTGGCGGTAATCTGCCTGTGGAGCAAGTGTCGTGGGCAGAGTGCCAGGCTTTCTGCGAACGGCTTCGTCAGCTTACCGGACGTCAGTTCCGGTTGCCTACCGAAGCCGAGTGGGAGTATGCCGCCCGAGGCGGCAACCGTTCGCGTGGCTATAAGTACAGCGGCGGCAACTATCTGTATTATTTAGGCTGGTACAAAAACAATTCCGGCGACACCACTCATCCTGTAGGCACAAAGCAGGCTAATGAACTTGGAATATACGACATGAGCGGCAACGTGTGGGAATGGACATCAGATCTCTGGAGCCGTAATTACAGTAGCTATCGTGATGGCGACTCTTGTCGAATCGCTCGTGGCGGCAGCTGGGAATGCAATGCGCGTGGCTGCCGTTCGGCTTATCGCAGCCCTAATGGCATACTCGTCCGCCACAGAGGCCTCGGCTTGCGCCTCGTTTTTTGAGCTTACATTATTTAGACGTGGATACGATGAAAAGATTGTAAACAGACATAAATCCTGAGTTTTAGGTTGTATCAGAACTCGAAACCGCCTTTTAAGGGAGAAATGCCGAATTTAGTATTTACAATGAGTGTAAAGAACCGATTCGGCCTTTTTTTATGGCGTGTTTCAGTTGGATGCCGCTGCGCTCATAGGGGGAGTGGTCGCAAAGGTATAGCCTAAGTCTACAGGGACGAGGAGGTGATGAGGGATTTTACTTCGAGGAAGAAGTTGTCGGTGTGGCCGTTGACAACCAGGCGGATTTTGCCTTCGGGGTCGATGAGCACTTTGGTGGGGAGTGACTCTACGGCGTAGCTCCGCATGGGATTGGTATCGGCCGAGGGATCGATCCACAGGTTGATCCACGGCATGGAGTGCGATGATACGTAGTCGGCCCATACTTCGCGGCTTTCGCGGCAGTCGATGGTGACTACGGCGCACTGTGCGGAGTGTTCCTGAGAGAACTGACGCATTTCAGGAAATCCTTTGATGCACCATCCGCACCATGTAGCCCAGAAGTCGAGAAGCACCCACCGGCCTCGCAGTGATTCGAGCGACACCATGCGGCCGGATATGTCGGGCAGGGTGAACGACGGTGCCATATTGCCCGGCGCGATGGCTTCGCGGGCTATGAGCGTGCGTCGATAGTCGGCAACGTTTTCGGCCGCGCGGGTGTACATAGGCGCCAGAAATCCACTGCGCACTTCGGGGGAGATGCTGTCGATGACCTGCGCGCACATGGCTACGGGCATGTTTAGTATCCACACGCTGATGTCGTCGTTGCGGTGTGACAGGATGTAGTCCTGCTTGAACCGATAAAATTCCATAGTCCGCTTTCCGCTATCGGCTATGCGGGCCAGCGAGTCGGCGGAGTATCTGCGTAAGGCCCGGTTGAAGTCTGCGACACTCTGCATGAATGGCGATCCGCTGACTGATGCTTCGGCCATGTCGTGGCCGAGCAGTGTCAGGGTGACGTTTTCGTCGGGGAGGGCTACGATACGCAC
>CAJTQH010000002.1:68768-69672 GCA_910578305.1 uncultured Muribaculaceae bacterium | reverse complement strand
TGGTGTCGTCATTGACCGGATTGACGGTGATGAGCCGGGCAGCGTCGTCGGCAAACCGCATCGCGGGGCCTGATGTGGCTATGGTGTCGTAGGTGTAGGACTTGGCTTTGGCGTTGAATTCCGACAGTGCCATGCGTGTGACCACTATCTGTGACGGCAGGTCGGTGCTGTGGTCGAACCGTACGGTGAAGTCGGCGTGAGCGGCCAATGTGGATGCGCCGAGCAGGGCGAGTGAGAGGGTGAAGTGTTTCATAGATCGTGAAGTGTGTCTTCGAGGGTGGATGTGAGTAATTTCTTGAATTCGCGCGAATAGTATGGTGTGGAGGGCATGGTGTCGACGGCCTTACGGATGCGCGGCAGATACATGTCGAGCAGTCCGTGGCGGTCGGCTTCGGCCAATGTGTCGTGCATCAATCGTGCAATGGCACTCTGAGTGGTGTCCTTGATCCACTGCCCGGATCCTACGGCGCAGGCGGTGACTACGGAGTGTGTCATGATCTCGCACACGGCTTCCGGGCCGGGATTGAGCGACGCTATGTCGCGTATGGTGCGGCGTATGCGTGTGGAGCGTGCCTTGTTGCGTCCGCGTGAGGCGCGCATAAGCTCTTTTTTTATGGCCGTGCGGGCTTTTTCGAGTTTGGCGTCGATATCGGGGTTGATGAAGAATTCGAGATATTCTTTTGCCTCGGGACGCGCGTCGTAGAGATCAAGAAGAAGCTCGCCAATCTGATTGGCGGTCATTTTGGCGAGCTCCTTTTTAAGTTGCAGTCTTGACATCAAGTCTATTTTTCAGGTTTCAGCCACTTGTCGAGCCAGCGGAAGAATACGCGCTGCCACATGATGGCGTTCTGGGGCTTGAGTATCCAGTGGTTTTCATCGGGGAATATGAGCATTTCAGCGGGTA
>CAJTQH010000002.1:40122-68733 GCA_910578305.1 uncultured Muribaculaceae bacterium | reverse complement strand
TGTGATGCGAGTATGCGGAAGTCGTATTCGCCGTGTGTAACCAGAATCGGGGTGTCCCATTTGTCGACGAAGAGGTGGGGCGAGTTGGCAAATGTCCGCTGAGCCACTGCATTGTCCTTTTCCCAGTATGCGCCGCCCATATCCCAGTTGGCAAACCACATTTCTTCGGTTTCGAGATACTGCGACTCGATGTTGAATATGCCGGCGTGGGCAATGAATGCGGCAAAACGGCCTTCGTGGTGACCGGCGAGCCAGTAGACTGAAAATCCGCCGTAGCTTGCGCCTACAGCGCCGATGTGCTTGGCGTCGACATACGATTCGCGCTTCATGTCATCGACAGCGCTGAAGTAGTCGCGCATGTTCTGGCCTCCGTAGTCTTTGGATATCTGTGCGTTCCATTCGGTGCCGAATCCAGGCAGTCCGCGGCGGTTGGGGGCAATGACTATGTAGCCCTGAGCGGCCATGAGAGCGAGATTCCAGCGGTAGCTCCAGAACTGGCTTACGGCCTGCTGCGGGCCTCCCTGGCAGTAGAGTATGGCGGGATACTGACGGGTGTTGTCGAAATTCGGGGGATAGACCACCCATGTGGTCATGAGTTTGCCGTCGGTGGTGGGTACCATGCGTTTTTCGACCGTAGGCATGTCGAGAGCGGCAAGCAGCTCGGTATTGACGTTGGAAATCTGCTTGACTTTTCCTTTTTCGACCGACACGATCTCGTTGGGCATCAGCATTGAATGACGCATAGAGATGAGGCGCTTGCCGTCGACGGGCAGCAGTGAGGCGTAGTCGAACACTCCGTCGGCCACTACTGTCACCTTTTTGTCCTTAAGTGCGATGCTGAAGATGGGGGTCACACCGTCCTTGGGCGCTATGAAGTAGATCGACTTGCCGTCGGGGTTCCATGCTATTGCATCGGCGGTGTAGTCCCAGTCGGCAGTGAGATCTGTCTTCGCTCCGGTGGCCATATCCATGATGAAAATGCGGTTTTTGTCGGATTCGTAGCCGTCGTGCTCCATAGATAGCCATGCCACATACTTGCCGTCGGGCGAGTAGGCCGGATTGGTGTCATATCCCATCATGCCTTCGGTGAGATTGCGGGTTGTGCGGGCGGCTATGTTGTAGAGATAAAGGTCGGAGTTGGTGGAGAGGCTGTAGGCCATGCCGGTCTTCTTGCGCGAAACGTAGATGAGGTTTTCGCTGTCGGGCGACCAAGCGAACGACTCTATGCCGCCGAAAGGCTTCATGGGTGCTTCGTAGGGTTCGTCCTGCATGATGTCGGTGACATTGATCACTTCGTTGCCGTCGAAGTCGCCTACGAGCGGATGGGGAATTTCGGTCACCCATTCATCCCAGTGCTTGTACATGAGGTCGTCGATAACGCGTCCGGTGGCCTTGGGCAGGTCGGGGTAGATGTCGGCGGCATCGCGGCTGTACTTTACGCTGCCTATCATGACTATGCGCTTTTCGTTGGGCGAGAACAGGAATCCCTGTATGCCGCCTTCTACTGAGCTTATTGCTTTGCGGTCTGATCCGTCGGCATTCATGACCCAGAGCTGTGTCTTGCCGTCGACCGGACTCATGAATGCGATTTTTTGTCCATTGTCGAACCACACATAGCCGTTTTCACTTTCGGGTGTGCGTGTTAAGCGGGTGTTGCCAGACCCGTCGAGATTCATCACATACAGGTCGAGATTACTTTTGTTTTGTTCGACGCTTTCGTAGCTTATACCGTAAAGCAGTTTTTTCCCGTCGGGCGATAGTACGGGAGCCGATACACGCCCCAGAGCTTCAAGGGCATTGATGTCGTAGCGTCGGTCGGTAGGAGTGAAATCAGGCTTGTCGATCAGCGCCGGTTCGGCGGCGGTGGCCGCAGAGGCCGCCATCATCATGGCCGTGGCTGTCATAACGATTGATTTGATGTGAGTAGACATGAGTTGGTGATATGTTTTTTTTTATTTGTATTAGGGGTAGTATGTGTCATTGTTGTTTCAACAGAGACGACGCCATGGCACGAGCCGCCCGCCGTCCGTCGCCCATGGCGAGGATAACTGTGGCTCCTCCGCGTACTATGTCGCCTCCGGCATAGAGTGTGGGTATGGACGACTGCATTGTGTCGGGGTCGACCTCGATCGTGCCCCGACGAGATATGCCGAGACCGGGGATGGCCGACGGTATGAGCGGATTGGGCGATACGCCCACGCTCACTATCACCATGTTGACCGGAATCTCGTCGATAGCACCCTCTACCGGTACGGGAGAGCGGCGTCCCGATGCGTCGGGTTCGCCAAGAGCCATACGTTGCACTCTCATGGCGCATACGCGTCCGGTGGAGTCGGCCAGATATTCAATGGGGTTGTGCAGGGTGAGAAATTCAACACCTTCTTCTTTGGCGTGCTTTATCTCTTCGACGCGTGCCGGCATCTCTTCTTCGCTGCGGCGGTAGACCAGTATGACGCGTGCGGCTCCCATACGGCGAGCCGTGCGCACTGAGTCCATGGCTGTGTTTCCGCCTCCGATTATGGCTACGCTGTCGCCCGGCAGCACAGGAGTGTCAAATTCCTGACGTCCGGCGCCCATGAGATTGACACGTGTGAGGTATTCGTTGCTCGACATGATGCCGATGAGGTTTTCGCCGGGAATGCCCATGAATCGCGGAAGTCCGGCGCCGGATGCAACAAAGAGCCCTTTGAAGCCTATGTCGGCAAGATCGTCGAAACTGAGTGTCTTGCCTACGATGCAGTCTTTCACAAATTCCACTCCGAGTGCCTCAAGCGACTTTATCTCGCGGTCGACAATGGCGTTGGGGAGTCGGAATTCGGGGATACCGTATTTCAGGACGCCTCCGATCTCATGCAAGGCTTCGTAGACGGTGACTTTGAATCCGAGGCGGGCCATCTCTCCGGCAAACGAAAGTCCGGCAGGGCCGCTTCCGGCCACAGCCACACGAATGCCGTTGGGCTTAATGTCGGGGGTGGCTGCCGATGACGCATGGTCGGCGGCAAAACGCTCGAGGTAGCCTATGGCCACGGGCTGTAGTTTCATCTTGTTGTATATGCAGCGGCTTTCGCACTGCTTTTCTTGCGGGCAAACACGTCCGCACACGGCCGGAAGCGCGCTTGTGGCACGGAGTACGCGTGCGGCTTCGTCGATCTCTCCGCGCTCGATGTTTTTGATAAATCCCGGAATGTTGATGCTTACCGGACATCCCTGCATACATTGCGGGTCGGGGCAGTCCATACATCGACGAGCCTCAATGACAGCCTGTTCGGCGGAAATACCGCGGTTGACTTCTTCGTTGCATGTTATGCGATATGCGGGATCGAGCTCCGGCATCTTCACACGCGGTATGCCGGATCGTTCTTTGGCCGAATGAGCCTTGCGCAGATCCTCACGCCATTGAGCCGACCGGGGAGCTATGTTGTTGTCGTTGTTCATTGCTGTAATCTTAATTATATGAGCGCAGACGCATCATCATTTCATCAAAATCTACCTGATGTGCATCGAATTCAGGGCCGTCGATGCACACAAACCGGGTCTTGCCGCCGACCGTGACACGGCAGGCGCCACACATACCGGTGCCGTCGACCATGATGGTGTTGAGCGAACACATTGTAGGCACTTCGTATTTCTTGGTAAGCAGTGCTACGAATTTCATCATCACTGCCGGTCCTATCGTTACCACAAGATCCACTTTTTCGCGTCGGATCACATCTTCTACGCCTTCTGTGACAAGACCTTTGCGGCCGTAGGAGCCGTCGTCGGTCATGATTACGACTTCGTCGCTGTAGGGGCGTACCTGATCTTCAAGTATTATCAGATCCTTTGTGCGTGCCGCAAGCACCGTGATCACCTTGTTGCCGGCTTGTTTCATGGCTTTGATGATGGGCAGGAGCGGTGCCACGCCCACGCCGCCGCCACAGCAAACCACTGTGCCTACGTTGGCTATATGTGTGGCCTGTCCGAGCGGTCCTACAACATCGGTGAAACAGTCGCCCGGCTCTAACGCGCAGATCTTACGTGTGGATACGCCAACCTCCTGCACGACAAGAGTAATGGTGCCTGCGCAGGTATCGGCATCGGCTATCGTGAGCGGTATGCGTTCGCCGCCATTGCCCACACGCACTATCACAAAGTGGCCCGGACGACGAGAGTGTGCTATCATTGGTGCCTCGACCACGAGTTTCACCACATGTTCTGAAAAACGCTCTTTGTCTGTTATCTTAAACATATTGAATTGTATTGTTTCAACGGTCAGTGTCTGCAAAGTTAAGCCTAATCCACGGTATTTCAAAATCATATTTGCGCAATGTGTCCGCGCATTGTATATAAAAATATGCAGTAAAATGCTACGGACGGGCTGTCGGTCAGACGAAATTTACTATCTTTGCAATAATTGAAACTATAATCACAAAATCATATCACTCAATGAAAAAGTTATTTTGCGGACTAATGGCTGTGTCTGCGACTTTGGCGGCTATGGCCGAAGATGTTAAGCAGCAGGCCGACAGTGTGGAAGGTTACGTGTTTACAGATGTGAAGCTCGTGCCTACTACATCAGTAAAGGATCAGAATAAGTCTGGAACATGCTGGTGCTTTTCGGGTCTTTCATTTTTTGAAAACGAGATCCTTCGCAAGACAGGCAAGGAGATGGACCTCTCTGAAATGTTTGTGGTGCGTCACTGCTATGACGATAAAGCCGACAAGTACGTGCGCATGTACGGCGCTCTGAACTTCGCTCAGGGCGGCAGTGCTCTCGATGTGCCTTATGTGTGGGAAAACTACGGCATAGTACCTGAAGAGGCTTATGCAGGCCTCAATTACGGCGAGAACAAGCATTCGCATTATGAGATGGCCGACGTGCTCACAGGCTATGTGAAAGCGATCGTGCGCAAGCCAAACAAAACAAGCATTTCTACAGCATGGCGCAATGGTTTCAACGGTGTGCTTGACGCTTATCTTGGCGAATTGCCTGAAACATTTGTTTATGAAGGCAAGACTTATACTCCGCAGTCGTTTGCCAAGTCTCTTCCGATCGACCTGAACGATTATGTGGCTGTGACTTCGTTTACCCATCATCCTTATTATAAGCCTTTTGTACTTGAAGTGTCGGACAACTGGCTTTTCGGACAGTATTATAATGTGCCTCTTGATGAGTTCAAGGCCATAGTGGACAATGCCATAGACAACGGCTATTCTGTGAACTGGGCTGCTGATGTGAGCGAAGGCGGATTCAAGTGGAACGACGGCTATGCCATCATGCCCAAGGGTAAGAGCGAAGCCGATATGGACGGCACTGAACTTGCGCGCTGGGTGAAGCTGTCGGATCGCGACCGCGAGGCTGAAAAGTACAAGGCAAATGGCCCGGTGGAAGAGATCACTGTGACTCCGGAGCTGCGTCAGGAGTGGTTTGACCGTCAGGAAACCACCGATGATCACGGTATGGTGATTGTGGGACGTGCCGTGGATCAGAACGGAACAAATTACTATAAGGTGAAAAACTCATGGGATACCAATCAGAAATACGATGGATATTTCTATGTGTCGGAACCTTATTTTCTGGCCAAGACTCTTGATATCTATGTCAATAAGGAGGCTGTGCCTTCGGCTACGCTTAAAAAGCTCGGTCTGAAGAAATAATATCTTGCAGCTGACAAAACGAAATGCAGGCATCGTTCCGATCGGGGCGATGCCTGTATGTTTTCATGGAGTGTATTGTCGGCTGATCCGGAATATGACCATCAGCTATAATATGGGACTGAGCAGTCTGACTATAGATTCTTTTGCTTTCTGCACCTTGGAGCGGTTGCGCCATATGGTCGGGTTGACTCTCTCGCTGTGGCTCTGGTCGTCAAGAAACTGGCGGCGCAGGTTGGCGTTGGCCTTTGTGGAGTAGATGAACATGGTGCTTTCGAAATTGTGTTCAAAACTGCGGAAGTCGATATTGGCCGAACCTATGGCACTGACCGTGTCGTCGATGACGAGTGTCTTGCTGTGGAGCATGCCTCCGTCGAAAAGATATATTTTGATGCCTGCGCGCAGGCATTCGAATATGTAGCTGTTTGTGGCGTAAGTGAGTATGAGAGAGTCGCTTCGGCGCGGCACCATCACTCTGACGTCGATTCGGGCTAAAGCGGCGGCCTGAAGTGTTCGGAGCAGACTTTCCGTGGGCAGAAAGTAGGGTGTCTGGATATATACGCGTTTTTTTGCGTTTGCGATGGCTTTGAGCATCAGCATGGCTACATTGCTCCATTCGCTTGTGGGCCCGCTTGTGATGAGCTGCAGCCCGGCCGCATCGGGGGATGTAGATGGCTTTGTTTCTACTATGTCGTCAAGCAGTGGCTGTCCCATGAACGACCAATCGACGGCAAAAGAATATTGCAGGGAGGCTACTGCCGGACCGCAGACCCGCATATGGCAGTCGCGCCATGATTTGAATGCCGATCCTCCGGAGATATATCTGTCGGCGACGTTCATGCCTCCGATATATCCAATCTGTCCGTCGATAATGCATATTTTCCGGTGGTTTCGCCAGTTGATGCGTGTGGCAAATGGCGGGAATGCCACTTTGAAAAACGGGTGCGCCTCTATGCCGGCTTCGCGCATTTGCCGGAAAAACTTGCGTTTCACGCCGAGACTGCCTATATGGTCGTATATCACTCTGACTTTTACTCCTTCTGCAGCGCGTTTGCTAAGAGCCTCCAGCAGTCGGTATCCTAGGTGGTCGTCTTCGATTATGTAGTATTGCAGGTATATGTACCGTGTGGCTGACGCTATGTCGCGTAGTAATGCTTCGAATTTCGATGTCCCGTCGTGAAATATCTTTATGTCGTTGCCTTCGGTGTAGGCGGCATCGCATAACGATTTTCCGAGTTCGATCTGTTGTCGCAGTTCGGCCGGGAGATTTTCCGGAGAGTCGTCGATAAGTTCCATTTGGGAACTTTTACGTAGTTTCCGCTTGTTGCGGCGCGATATCATGCGCTTGTTCTTGATGCTGCGTCCAAAAAATATGTAGAGTATGATGCCTCCGGCCGGCAATAGTAACAGCACTGTGATCCAGGCAAGTGATTTGAGCGGATTGCGGTTTTCCGACAGGATTACGCCGATGATACTGAGTATGGTGATCATGTATGCTACCAGCAAGGTCCAGTAGAGCCATGACAAGTGGAAGTATTCGTAGTAGCTTAACATGTACGGAGTAATATATCAAAGCCCCTAAATTACAAAATCATAATGCTATTGACGCAATGATTGCACATAATATTGACGAATATGCAATAATTGCGGTGTCTGATAGGGCCATTGACTGTTGGCAGATTCGATCAGGCACTGGTGGGGAGGGGATGTCGGGTGATGTGTGGGGAAAAAAAGAAGCCGCTTTCAGGTTGACCTGAAAGCGGCTTGATATCGGTATTATCCCGAAGGATTATTCAGCGATAACTTCGAAAGGAACCTCTACGGTTACTTCTTTGTGGAGCTTGAGGGTAGCGTTGTAGCTGCCAACTTCTTTCACTGATTCCTTAACAACGATGACCTTGCGATCGATGTTGAAGCCGAGTTTTTCAAGAGCTTCAGCGATCTGGATAGCGTTGACAGAACCAAAGATGGTGCCGGTAGAGCTGGTCTTTGCGCCGATAGAGAGCTTTACGCCTTCAAGTGAAGCGGCAAGAGCTTCTGCATCGGCTTTGATCTTAGCGAGCTTGTGAGCGCGCTGACGCTGGTTTTCGGCAAGCACTTTCAGCGCAGAGGGAGTGGCTATCACGGCTTTGCCGGTAGGGATGAGGTAGTTGCGGCCGTAGCCAGATTTTACTTCCACCACATCGTCTTTATATCCGAGGTTGGAGATATCTTCTTTAAGTATAATCTTCATAATTCCTGAGCGTTAAAAGTGATTATTTCATCAAGTCAGTAACATAGGGGAGCAGAGCCAAATGGCGGGCGCGCTTAACGGCCTGAGCCACACGACGCTGGAACTTCAAAGAAGTACCTGTGATGCGGCGGGGAAGGATTTTGCCCTGCTCGTTGAGGAATTTCTTGAGGAATTCGGGATCCTTGTAGTCAATGTACTTGATGCCGCTGCGTTTGAAACGACAATATTTTTTCTTCTTTACGTCTACTGACATAGGGGTCAGGTAACGGATTTCAGATTGTGCCTGTGCCATGATTTAGCCCTCCTTTACTGCTGATTCAACTTCTTCGTTAACGGTCTCGGTTTTTCCGTTTTTAAGGCTGCGACGTTTTGCAGCGTATTCTGCAGCATACTTGTCGAGACGGAATGTGAGGAAACGCAGCACGCGTTCGTCGCGGCGATAGGCGGTTTCGAGTTTCTTGATGATGGTGGGTTCGCCTTCGAATTCTACCAAAGTGTAAAATCCGGTAGATTTCTTCTGAATGGGATAGGCGAGCTTGCGCAGACCCCAATTCTCTTCATTCACGATAGCTGCACCGTTGTCGGTGAGTACCTTAGTGAATTTTTCTACCGCTTCCTTCATCTGGGCGTCAGACAAAACGGGAGTTAAAATGAAAACGGTTTCGTACTTCATGTTGGTTAGTTGGTTAATTAATAATGATTTATGCGTATCCATGCGGAAACGACGGTGCAAATTTAGTGAATTTTACTGAAACTACCAAATAAATCGTTTAATTGATAATGAGGTCGGCGATTGATGGTTTCAGTTGTGGTTCATGCACATAACACCTTGCGAACTGGCGTATGAATTCGAGAGTGGATTTCTTGGGTCGTGGTGTGAGGCGTTGGTCGGGTTGCTCCGAATGGCAATCTATGGATTTTGAATCAGGAGTAAAAGTGTCGGCCATAGGCAGTGATGAATTAAATGTGGGGGGTGAGCATGAGAACTGTATAATGATGATTTGTAATAAGAACGTCGGCGCATTGTGTTTTATTATATATGAATGCCGAATATTTCAAGATTTTGTGTGCCAACGTATTCGTGCCGATTTATTGTGTGGCAAGTGTTAAAAGTGTTATTTTTGATTTAATGCTGTTGGATGTTATCGGTAAATGTAGTATTTTTGTAATCCTTTTTGAAAGGATTGCGTATCAAATCACACACACTTACCTCTAAATTCTAAAGCCTATCGAACGACTGCTACTCTAATCATTAAAGAAGAAGTAATGCAAGACTATAACAAGCTGCCCGACGATCAGTTGGTGGCTGCTTATGCCCAAGGTTGTAACCTGGCATTCGATACGCTATTACGCAGGCATCAGACCCGTGTGTTTTCATATATTTACTCTATCGTGAAAAATCGCGATATAGCCGATGATCTTTTTCAGGAAACTTTCGTCAAGGCCATTACCACTATCAAGCAGGGTCGTTATGCCGAATCAGGCAAATTTTCAGCCTGGATATCGCGTATAGCACATAATCTGATCATCGATTATTATCGTCAGGAGAAGAGTGAGAATGTGGTGTCGTCGGACGATGAGGCCGTGGATGTGCTCAACCGTAAGGAGCTTGCGGACATCAATATAGAAGATATCATGGTGTCGGATCAGATTCATGAGGATGTGCGCCGCATCATTGACGCTTTGCCTGATAATCAGCGCGAGGTGTTGCTTATGCGCTACTACCGAGATATGTCGTTCAAGGAGATAGCCGAAGCCACTAAAGTGAGCATCAATACGGCTCTCGGCCGCATGCGTTATGCCATTATCAACATGCGCCGCATAGCCGAGGAGAATAATATAGTGCTCACTCTGTGACAGTCGTCGGGAGTTGCTATGCTATCGTTTCTGTTGTCGTAGAGTAGATGCGCTGACCCACGGAGAAAGAATGGAGTAGAGTAGTGCTCCGAAAATGCCGACAAACAGAAGTGCGGTGAGTATTTGAGTGCCGCATATCGATTCTTTGGCGTTGATTTCATTGAAAAGATTGATCGTAGCTATCGAGGTGGCTACGATTCCTATTATGTATAAGGCATATTCGATCAGAGACACGATGCGTAGTGTGCGGTCGGGCAGTCGGTTGAGCACGGTGCGTGTAAACCACGGCTGGGGCGGGGCGTCGGGCAGGTGGCGCTTGAGTATTTCCGACAGGCGTGCGTCAGATGGGATATCGGTATTGTGAAGAGGTGATTTAGTCATGATTCGTATTCATTTATTGTTTGTGCCATTTTTGATTTGGCTCTTGAAAGATGCGACTTTATGGTGCCTTCGGGCATGCCTGTGATACGGCTGATGTCTTTTATCGGGCGATCTTCGAGATAAAACAACAATACGGCCATGCGTTCGTGTTCCGACAGACAACTCATGGCGACTTCAAGATCGTGATGGATGTCGGATGCCCGGTGTGGTGTGGAATAGCCGGTGTCGAGATCTGCTGCCGTTGTTGCGGGATCGAGCGACACAGTGCGGGCATTGCGACGCCGATAGTCGGCATATTCCCGGCAGGCGATGGTGTAGAGCCATGTGCTGAAGCGCGACAGTCCACGAAATGATCGCAGAGATATGTAGGCTTTTATAAAAGTCTCCTGCGATATGTCGTCGGTGAGCGATGCGTCGCCAAGCGTCAGGTTGTAGACAAAGCGTCGCAATCCCGGCGAGTATTCGTCGACCAGACGTGCAAATGCCCGGTGATCGTCGAGTGTTACACATCGGGCTATCAGACGCAGTTCGTCAATCTTGCTTATCATTTTCCGATGCTGTGATGTCGGATTTGAAAATTCTGGAAATTTTTGTCTGTACGATAAACGTGGCTATCTGTGCTATGCCTATGAATATGGGTATTATGCCTATGGGCCATACTTCTTCATTGATGCAGATGAAGAAAATGATAAACGTTATGCCGACTCCGATCCAGCAGATGCCCGATTGGATTTTCTGTACGATGGGTTTCGGTACTGAGTGGTATAATACGGCTGGCAATTGCCGGTTGTGTTCGATGGCTTTTTCCAATATGCGGTATTTGTCACGTTCGCGCTCGCGGCGGTAATAAAGAATGATCCATACGATGGCTATTGCGGTTAAAAACGGAATGGTTATAGCCAGTATCGGCACAATGTTTTTTTTGATGGATAGGTTGTGGTTCATGGGCGACAAGGTGTCTGTGCGCGTTAGAACTCCTGTGTTTTTGTCCTTATTGGAAAGTTCGTCCGTTGTATTGGTGACAGAGATAGTGGCGACGGAGTCAGTTGTCGAGTTAGTAGCCGTTGATGTCAGTGGCATCAGAGAGAGAAGAGCAATTAAAGCTATGTTCAGTATCGGTTTCATAAATAATATAAGTTGTAAGTTTTGAGGTTAGACGTGGCCGTGGCGTATAAAAGTTGCAATGCCATGAATAATTTTGTATGTTTGTAGTCCAAAATTAAAAAAAACACGCTAAACCTATGCTAACTCACAGTGAATATCTTGGAATAATTGAACAGAATCTGAAGGACATATCCTATCCTTCTCATCCGGCAGGGCTTTATGAGCCGATAGCCTATATTCTTGATGGCGGGGGCAAACGTCTGCGTCCGGTGCTTACGCTTGCAGTATGCGACGCTCTGTGCGGCGATTCATCGAAGGCGGTCAGTCAGGCTATGGCTGTGGAAATGTTTCATAATTTCACTTTGCTTCACGATGATGTGATGGATAGGGCCGATATGCGTCGAGGCCGTCCGACTGTACATGTGCGTTGGGATGACCGTACGGCAATACTCTCTGGAGATGCCATGCTTACGCTGTCGCATGTGTATTCTATGCGAGGATGCAGTGCCGAGCAGATGTGTCAGGTGGGACGTCTGCTTGACCGTACGGCTATGGAGGTGTATGAAGGACAGCAGTATGATATGGATTTTGAAAGCCGTAATGATGTCACGGTGTCGGATTATCTTGAGATGATACGTCTGAAGACATCGGTACTCCTTGGCTGTGCGTGCCGTCTGGGTGCTATCATGGCTGATGCTTCCGAAGAGGTGGCGCAGGCCATGTATGGCTATGGCGAAAAGCTCGGACTGGCTTTTCAGCTTCAGGATGATTATCTTGATACTTATGGCGACCCCATAGTGTTTGGCAAAGAAATCGGAGGTGATATCGTCAATGACAAGAAGACATGGCTGCTTATAACGGCGATGAATGAAGATACATCGGGAGTGTTGGCGCGTGAGATGGATGCTCCTTCGGAAAACAAGATTGAACGTGTGCGTGAGGTATACGACCGTCTGGAGCTTGATGTGCGCTGTCACCGTCTTATAGACCGATATGTCGACGAGGCTAAGGCAGAGCTTGCCAAAGCAGATCTGACCCCGGCAGCCAGAGAGTTTTTTGAGGCTTTGGCCGAAAATTCACGTACGCGTTCTCACTGATTATGCTGATAGATACTCACACTCACCTTTATCTTTCAGATTTTGATGCCGACGGGTACGGGCAGGATGCGGTGCGCCGTGCTTTGGATGCCGGAGTCGGTCACATGATATTTCCAAATGTAGATCTTGATACAGTGGAACCTATGAAGCGTCTGCATGCTGCATTTCCGCAGAGTACGTCAATGGCCATGGGGCTTCACCCTACGGAGGTGCGCGAAAGCTGGCGCGAAGATCTGGCACGTGTGAAGGCCGAGTTTGACTCGTCGGATACACGATATGTGGCCGTAGGGGAGGTGGGTATAGATCTGTATTGGGACAAAACATTCGAACAGCAGCAGATGCAGGTGCTGGAACAGCAGATGCAGTGGGCTGCCGATGCCTCGCTTCCGGTGATAATACATTGCCGCGAAGGTCTGTCGCAGGTGCTGGAGGTGCTTCAAGCATTTCCCGAAGCGCAAGGTGTGATGCACAGTTTCGGGGGCACGCCTCTTGATGTGGAGCGAGTGCGTCGCATAGTCGACTTTTATTTCGGCATCAACGGCATAGTGACGTTCAAGAATTGCAGTGTGCGCGACTCTCTGCCGTCCATAGGCCTTTCGAGATTGTTGCTTGAGACTGATGCTCCATATCTTGCTCCTGTGCCGCATCGAGGCAGACGCAATGAGAGTGCATATCTGGTTCATACAGCCGGACACATAGCTCACTCCATGTCGTTGCCGCCTGAAACCGTAGCGGCAGAAACTACAGCCAATGCCACGAAGCTGTTCGGCTTGTAGCCGGTACGATACGGACGGAATGATATACTGAACGAGCGGGAAAATCAAGTGATTTTCCCGCTCGTTCGTTAGTTATAGGTGTGTCTAGTATTTAGATCTTATCAGCCACCGAAATTGTCATAGTGAATATCTTCGGGGTTTACACCAAGGCTGTCGAGCATTTGATTTACGGCATTGCTCATCGGGCCCGGGCCACACATGTAGTATTCGATGTCTTCCGGATTCTCGTGATCTTTGAGATATGTGTTGTAGATCACTTGATGCACGAAGCCAGGGGTGTATTTCACTCCAGCGGCATCGGCGGCGGGATCAGGACGGTCGAGAGCCAGATGGAAGTGGAAGTTGGGGAATTCTTTTTCCAATTTCAGGAAATCGTTGAGGTAGAACACTTCGTTGAGCGCGCGTGCTCCATAGAAATAGTGCATTTCGCGGTCGCGTGTATTGAGAGTCTTAGTCATGTGCATGATCTGCGCGCGCAGCGGTGCCATACCGGCTCCGCCACCGATCCACATCATCTCTTTCTTGGAATCGAATATAGGGTGGAAATCGCCGTAAGGGCCGCTCATCAGTACCTTGTCACCGGGTTTGAGCGTGAAGATATAGCTTGACGCAATACCGGGCATGACATCCATGAAGCCTACAGCGGGTTTCGGTTTGAACGGCGGTGTTGCTATGCGCACGGTGAGCATGAAGCGGTCGCCTTCAGCAGGATAGTTGGCCATGGAGTATGCTCTGACGGTGGTTTCATCGTTTTTACATTTGAGCGAGAATAGCCCGAATTTTTCCCAAGCAGGCAGATACTCTTCGCCTATCGATGCTTTGTCGATGTCTTTGTCGTAGTCCATTGAGTATGGTGGAATCTTTATCTGGGCATACGATCCTGGTATGAAGTCCATGTGTTCGCCCGGGGGCAGAGCCACAATAAATTCCTTGATGAATGTCGACACATTGTTGTTTGACACCACGGTACATTCATATTCTTTGATGTCGAGCACGGATGCGGGCACGGCAATCTCCATGTCTTCCTTGACTTTGACCTGACACGCCAGACGCCAGTTGTCTTTCATTTCCTTGCGGCTGAAGTGTACGGTTTCGGTGGGAAGGATCTCACCGCCGCCTTCGAGTACCTGTACCTTGCACTGTCCGCAGCTGCCTTTACCTCCACATGCCGACGGCAGGAATATATCGTTGTCGGCCATGGTGGACAGTAGCGGTTTGCCGGAGTCGGCTGTCACATCGGTGTCCTTGTTGATTATTATGTGTACCTTGCCGCTGTGTACTAGATAGTGCTTGGCTGTAAGGAGCACGGCCACCAGCAGCAGTGTTATGAGCAGAAATATACCCACGCCCGATAAGATGGTGAGCGTGGCGGTGGAAGCCAGAAGTATATTGGATAGTATCATTGCCTTATTAGATTTTAATACCGAGGAAGCTCATGAAAGCTATGCCCATCAGTGCTGTCAGAATGAATGTGATGCCGATGCCACGCAGAGGTTTGGGTATGTTGGAGTAAGTGGCCAGACGCTCGCGAATGGCAGCTATGGCCACGATGGCGAGCAGCCATCCAAGTCCCCATCCGCCACCTGCGCATACGGCTGTGAATACGCTGTCGAATTCGCGCTGCTGCATGAATAGCGAGCCGCCGAGGATGGCGCAGTTTACGGCTATAAGCGGCAGGAATATACCCAGTGAACTATAGAGAGAGGGGCTGTATTTTTCTACCGCCATCTCCACGAGCTGTGTCATGGATGCGATGACCGCAATGAACATTATAAGCGACAGGAAGCTCAGATCGACGTCTGCGTATTCCGGTCCGAGCCATTGCAGGGCGCCTGCGCGCAGCACGTATGTTTCGAGCAGATAGTTGATAGGCAGTGTGATCACAAGCATGAAAGTGACCGCTATGCCGAGACCGAAAGCGGTCTTGACGTTTTTCGATACCGCAAGGAATGAGCACATGCCCAGAAAGTAGGCAAATACCATGTTGTCAACGAATATCGAACGTATGAATAGATTCAGATTTTCCATCGTAGATATATTGTATCGCTGTGTGTTAGTCTTCCTGAAGGTCTTTGTTGATCAGACGGTGAACCCAGATGATGCATGCCACCACGATCAGAGCCATGGGCGGAAGTATCATAAGGCCGTTGTTGACATATCCGAGAGCATAGAATGAGTCTGGCACAACCTGATATCCGAGCAGAGTACCACTTCCAAGCAGTTCGCGGAAAAATGCCACTATTACGAGTATCATGGCGTAGCCTATTCCGTTGCCGATGCCGTCAAGAAACGAAGGCCATGGTTTGTTGGCCATTGCAAAAGCCTCAAGACGTCCCATCAGAATACAGTTGGTGATGATGAGGCCGATAAATACCGAAAGCTGTTTGCTGACATCGTAGGTGTAGGCTTTGAGCAGCTGGTCGACGATTACCACCAGCCCGGCTACTACCACGAGTTGAACGATGATGCGGATGTTGGTCGGTATAGTGCTGCGGATCAGTGATATTATCACGTTTGAGAATGCGAGTACGGCTATGACCGATATGCCCATAACTATGGCGGGCTCGAGTTTGGCCGTCACCGCGAGTACCGAGCAGATGCCTAGTACCTGCACTATCACCGGGTTGTTTTTGGAAAACGGATTCAGAAGCACGCTTCTGCTATTGATCTTTTCAGCCATTGTTATTTGGTGCTAAGTGTTTTTAAATAAGCTTTATATGGCGAGAGACTGTTGTCGATCATGTCGCCTACTCCCTTGCTCGTTATGGTGCCTCCCGATACACCGTCCACATAGTCCTCATCGCCTTTCGGCTGCTGTCCGGCTTTTACTACGGCTATGGGCATGAATGTATCGTTTTTGTATAAGTTTAGTCCCTTGAATTTATCGCAGAATGCCGGTTTTTCGATTTCGGCTCCGAGACCCGGTGTTTCGCCCTGATGTGCGAAATATGCGCCGTAAATAGTCGAACCGTTTGCGTCAAGAGCTATATAGCCCCATATCGGTCCCCAGAGTCCAGCTCCGTACGTAGGCAGTATATACTTTTTCGAGCCGTCATCAAGCAGGCATACGAAAACAGGCAGAGCGCGCTCTGCTGCCGGTTTTTTGACTTGCTCTGCCACGTTGATAGTAAAAGCATCGCCTTCAACGGGCATGCCTTTGTCGTTTACTACAAAAGATTCCACGATATGTTTGCCGTATGCATTGATTACGTCGTTGCTCTCAGGTGTGATGAGAGCGGCTGCGAGTATCTGACGCATTTTGTCGGCATCTGCATTTGCTTGCTGGCGGTCGCGTAGGGCAAGCGACGTCGAAGCAAGAGCTATGCCTACGATCAATACAAGAAGTATGATGTAGATGGTGGTGTAAGTATTGCTTTGCTTATTCATAATATCTGTTCAGTCTGAGATAAGAGATTGATGTCATGCGCGTGACCGGCGCAGGCGTCGGTTGATATTGGCTTGTACCACGCAGTAGTCGATTAGCGGTGCAAGCGCGTTCATAAGCAACACGGCGAGCATAGCACCTTCAGGATAGCCGTTGTTGTATACGCGTATAAGTATGGCTATCACGCCGACGAGGAATCCATAAATATATTTGCCTGTCCCTGTTCGAGCCGCTGTAACGGGGTCGGTGGCCATGAACACGGCTGCGAATGCAAATCCTCCGTATACGATTTGGTCGATGGGGGTTAAAGCCGATGCCGGATATAGTGGCGACATAAATGTGTTGGCGATCCATCCCATAAATAGGCCGCCTGCAAATACTGAAAGCATTATGCGCCAACTTGCGATACCTGTAAAAAGCAGTATGGCAGCTCCTATAAGGATGCACAGAGTGGATGTCTCTCCGAATGATCCGGGGATAAGGCCGAGGAATGCGTCCCATGTGCTTACCGGATCGCCTGCGGCGTTGACCACGGCTGTGTTGCCGTTGGCTATCTGTGCCAGGGGCGTTGCTCCGGAAATGCCGTCGGAGTATGACACTGTGCCGCCGAGTCCGAGAATGGGATTGGCAGATATGAACGCTTTGTCGCCACTCATCTGTGCCGGATATGCGAAGAATAGAAACGCACGTGTCACCAATGCGACATTGAATACATTGAACCCTGTACCTCCGAATACCTCTTTGGCAAATATCACCGCAAAGGCTGTTGCTACAGCAAGCATCCATATCGGTGTTTCTATGGGGCAGATGAGCGGTATCAGTATGCCTGATACCAGAAAACCTTCCTGTATTTCTTCATTGCGCCATTGCGCCACGATGAATTCAATGCCGAGCCCTACAATGTAGGTCACAGCGATGCGTGGCAATATGGCCAGAAATCCGTAGGCAAGCGGCTGCCACCAAGAGTAATCGGTGATGCCGGCTCCAAGAAAGTTCTGATAACCGGTGTTGTACATGCCGAAAAACAGGCATGGCATCAGAGCCATCACCACAATGATCATCACTCGCTTGGAGTCGATGCTGTCATGTACATGCACTCCCGATGAAGAAGTGGAGTTTGGCGTGTACAGAAATGTTTCAAAACCCTCGAATACCGAGCGGAATGCCTGTAGTTTGCCGCCGGGCATGAAGTTGGGCTTGATTCTGTTGAGATATCTCCTAAGCATATTTTTAAGTAGCTTTATTGTATTTATGGTTGAAGAATGAATTGGGTTTATTCAAGTTCCTTGCGCAGATAGTCAAGCCCTTCACGCACTATTTTCTGGAGTTCCAGTTTCGAGGGGTCGACATATTCACACAATGCGAAATCTTCCGGAGCGACTTCATATATGCCCAGTGCTTCCATTTTGTCGATGTCGCGGGCTAATATTGCTTTGATAAGATATTCCGGCAGAATGTCCATCGGCATTACTTTATCATATACTCCCGACATGATCATGGCTCTACGGCCTCCTTGAAGGCGTGCATCGGGTGCGAAATTCTTGCGGCCGAATATTTTCGACGGAAAAGAACGGCTTTCACTCATCTTCTTAGAGCTGAGGGAGGCCCATCCCATGAACTCATCCACGTCGTCGCCTTCAGGAATCACTGTTATCTGACGGTAGGGATAGCGTAAATATCCGTCTGTGCTTACTGTTACACCTGTAAGCACGTTGCCGGAAATTATGCGTTTGTGTGAAGGGGAGTCGCTGATGTTACCTATAATGTCCAGTATATCGGTGCCTATCACGGTATCAACGAGTCGAGGTGAGGTCACTTCCGATCCGGTCAGAGCCACAGTTGTGGACCAGTAGGTGCTGCCGTTAAGCATGAGTGCACCTATGCGAGCCAAGGTCACTATGTCGAGTGTCCAGATTGTCTCGCCTTTATTGACCGGGGCAATTGCAGCAGCCTGTATGCCGGCGTTGCCCGACGGGTGTGGGCCTGTCGCGGTGATGTGTTGAGCCTGGGATGGAACATCAATGTTCTCGCCATCGCGGGTGGTTATGTATACTTTGCCGGAAGTGAGTGTGGATAGTGCTTTCACACCGGCTTCGATTTCGCGTGAACGACCTGCCACAGCGGCTGCGAGATCCGGGGCGAGCGGAGCACTGTCGAATGCGGTGACAAAAATGTTTACAGGTGTGTGGTCGGGAGAGGGTACGATGTCGTAAGGGCGCTGGCGCATCATGGCCCAGAGTCCGCTGCGCATCAGGATTGTTTTTGTGTCATCGGTGCTCTTATCTGCAACCTTGCGTCCAGAGTTATCGGGCTTTACGGTGACACGAAGCACTTTGCGGCGCTCGCCGCGTACCACTTCATCGACTATGCCTGATATCGGGGATACGAGGCAGATGTCGGTGTGCACTTTGTCGTGCATCAGCGACTCACCTTCGGCCACAGCCTGTCCGGGTTTTACCACAATCTTTGGTGTGAAGCCGGGAAAATCGTCAGGCACAATGGCTATTCTTTCGGTTTTGGCAGGCTTGGATGCGGATCCGGGAGCCACTTCTCCCTGAAGTCTCAGATCAAGCCCGCGTTTTAAGGTAATGGTCTTGTTCATTGAATCGGTTGAGGTCTAAAGTCAACAATGATTAAATCTTTCGACAAAGGTATTTATATTTTTTGAGAAATATTAAGAATCGCTATTGAAATTTTGTATGCATCGTCATATAATTGGTGCAAAATATGTCAAAGGTTGCACTATAAGTGATTTTTAGCGTGGATTTATTTGGTAATTGAAATTTTTATCAATACTTTTGCATTAATGTTAGCTTGATTGCTTGCATTGTCAGTAACCAAAAATCAAATCTTAAATTTGTACCAATTACAAACAATAGTACGCCTTAAAATCAACTCACAAATTTATAACCATTAAATCATTTTTAAAATTTTAGTAATTATCAGTTATGGAAGCTACAAAGCCCATTCAGCCCAAGGCAAAGCCCGCGGCTAAGCAAACAAACAAAAAAAATGTAAAAGGCATCAAGAATGCCGCTTGGGTTCTCGTGATCTGCTTTATCATTGCAGTTTGCCTGTTCCTCTTCGTGTTCGGTGCACCCAGCCACTTCCACCTGGAAGATCTTGAAGGTGCTGCTCCCAAATGGACTATGTGGGGCGTTGACGGCGGTCATCCCAAGGATCTCGTAGGTACTATCTTCAAAGGCGGTATCATCGTGCCTGTTCTCCAGACTCTGTTCCTCACTGTAATCGTACTTTCTGTTGAACGTTGGATCGCTCTTTCAAGCGCTAAGGGCAAAGGCAGCATCGCCAAGTTTGTTGGTGACGTTAAGGCTTGCCTTGCTAAGAACGACATCGCCGGTGCTCAGGCTCTCTGCAAGACTCAGAAGGGTTCTGTTGCCGCTGTAGTTGCCGCCGCTCTCGTTCGCTACGAAGAAATGGACAAGAATACCGTACTTACCAAGGAGCAGAAAGTTGCTACCCTGCAGAAGGAAGTTGAAGAAGCTACCGCTCTCGAAATGCCCGCTCTTCAGCAGAATCTCCCCATTGTGGCTACAATGACCACCCTCGGTACTCTCGTCGGTCTTCTCGGTACTGTAATCGGTATGATCAAGTCGTTCCAGGCTCTTTCTGCTTCTGGTGCTCCTGACTCAACCGAACTTTCTACCGGTATCTCTGAGGCACTTATCAACACTGCTTTCGGTATCGCAACCGGTGCATTCGCTGTAATTTCTTACAACTACTATACCAATAAGATCGATAACCTTACCTACGCTATCGACGAAATCGGTTTCTCGATTGTACAGACATTCGCAGCTACTCACTAATTCCATATTACACATTATTAATAATATAAGATAATTCAGTAATATGGGAAAAGTAAAAATTAAAAGAAAAAGTACCCTCATCGACATGACCGCGATGAGTGACGTTACTGTTCTTTTGCTTACTTTCTTCATGTTGACTTCAACCTTCCTTACCAAGGAGCCCGTGACCGTGGTTACGCCTTCGTCGGTGCAGGAGGAGAAGGTGCCGATGTCAAATCTGGCAACTGTTCTCGTCAGCCCGCAGGGTCAGGTGTTCCTTGCCGTTACCGGTGAAGCAGATCCCGACGCAGCTATGAAAAATAAAGAGGAGCTGAACTTGACCGATGAGGAAGCTAAGGAATTGAAGGGTAAATGGGCCTCTGAGCCGATCCGTATGGAAATCCTCGAGAACGCGCTGAAATCATACAACAGCAAGTTCCCTGAAGGCGATAAGCGCAGAGTGGCTCTCACCCAAGAGCAAAAGAATAAGTTCGTCAAGCTTGGTTCGTTTGGTGTTCCTATCAAGGATCTTCCCAGATTCCTTGATCTGTCTGACACAGACAAGGACCAGCTCTTCGCAAAATTCTACAAGATGACACCTGAGGAACAGGCTGCATACAATAACGATCCTAACAACATCCACGTCGGAATTCCTATCGACGGCAACCGTGACGTTACTGATCCGCGCAAGCGTAACGACTTCCAGATATGGATGCAGGCTCTTATTCAGACAAGCAACCCCATGCTTACCTCAGCTGTTAAGAAAGGTGATGCTCTCGCTGTGAAAGCCGACCGTGGCACTCCATACAGCACCATGCATCCCGTGCTTGACAACCTTCAGTCACTGAAGTTGACTCGTATGAAACTCATGACTGCACTTAAAGAACGCTAATCAATATGGCACAGATAGAACAATCCGATAATAAAGGAAAAAAGAAAAAAGGCGCTCAGAAAAAGATGGCGATCCACGTGGACTTTACTCCGATGGTGGATATGAACATGCTTCTGATTACTTTCTTCATGCTCTGTACCACTATGATTAAGTCGCAGACATTGAAGATAGCCCTTCCTACCAATGAAAAGGCCGAAACAGTAGAACAGGCTCAGACCGCAGGTGAATCCGACGCTATCACTTTGCTGCTCGATACCGAGCGCAATGAAAAGACCGGTGAAGCAGTCAAAGACGTTGTCTACTACTACTTCGGTGCTCCCAAGTTTGACCCGGCTACCGGCAAACCGCTCCCCAATCAGCTTACCCAGCAGGTATTTGCTACTGACAGCTCTACCGTGAAAGACGGCAAGAAAATTGCTATCGCCCGCGGTATCCGTGAGGTGCTTACCAAGCGTAATAACGAAGTATTGAAATCCATAGATAGTCTTAAGACTCTCTGGCGTGAAGGCAAGCTTGCCGCCGACAAGGAGGAAAACAAGCGTATCTATGATGAAAAAGCCAAGGCAATCCGCGTGCAGAAGGATAAAAAACCTCCTATCGTGATTATCAAGGCTACACCCAACGCTTCATGGGAAAGTGTGATTAGCGCACTTGACGAAATGAACATTACTGAGATTTCGAAGTACCAGATTGATAATATTGCCCACGCCGACAGTGTGCTTATGGGTCTTGCTCCAGCAACTCCCATGGCATCTGCAGCCAAGTAATTGATGAATGATATATATTAACCCAAAAATCAGAAAAGAATTATGGCAAAAGATGTAGATCTTTCATCGAAAGAATGGCGCGACCTCGTGTTTGAGGGCAAGAATAAAGAATTTGGCGCATATGAACTTCGTGCCGCTTCTCCCCACCGTCATACTTGGGCAGTACTTTCAGTAGCCATTGTGACTATTGTGATCGTGGCTCTCGTGTTGTTCTGGGCTCAGATAAGCAAGCTTATTGCTCCTGAGGTGGAACAGCCAAAGACTACAGTGGAACAGGAAATGGTGGAAATCGCTGATGACGTGGTGGAAGACGTTCCTGAAGAGGAAGAAGAGCTGCCCTACGAACAGCCTGAAGTAGAAGAAGTTATTCAGGAAGAGGTGCTCAATGCCGAGAAGATGTCGGAAATTATGATCGTACCTGATGATCAGGTTGTAGACGACATCAAGTCGCAGGATGACGCACAGAATACTGAGACTGCAGTTTCTACTTACACTCAGGATCAGGGTGTGGATGATATCATCAACGCTCAGACCCACCAGGAAGTGGTAATCGTTGAAGAGAAGAAACCGGAACCCCCGGCTGAAGACAAGGTGTTTGACTCAGTAGAGCAGGATCCTCAGTTCCCCGGCGGTCAGGGTGCTCTTCTCAAATATGTGGCAGACCACATAAAATACCCGAGCGTTCCGCAGGAAAACAACATTCAGGGTCGTGTAGTACTCCAGTTTGTTGTTACACGTGACGGTTCGGTTGGTCAGGTGAAGGTTGTGAAGAAAGTTCACCCGGATCTGGATGCTGAGGCAGTACGTGTGGTTAAGTCTCTTCCGAAGTTTACCCCCGGTAAGATGAACGGTCACCCGGTTAACGTGTGGTTCACTCTTCCGGTTGTGTTCAAACTCCAGGGTGTATAATAACATCTCTGTAAAATCTTGAACGGATACCTCTAATAGAGGTGTTTGGATATATAAAGTCCCTCTGCATTTGTTGCAGGGGGATTTTTGTGTGAAAAAAGGTGTATCTTTGCATTGTGTCTCGCCGCTGTTGTGGTTTGATATGTAGTTTTGAAATATTGAATTTGAAATGATAATAACAGCAGATATTACATACAATACTCTGTCCAACGGGTTGAAATGTGTGCATATACCGGTGCACGCATCGGCCGTCGAACATGTGGGAGTAGTGGTGAATACCGGCAGTAGAAATGATCCGGAGGGTTACGAGGGGCTTGCTCATTTTGTGGAGCACACGATATTCAAAGGTACTTCCCGCCGCAAGTCGTGGCATATCATAAATCGAATGGAAGCATGCGGAGGAGAGCTTAATGCCTATACCACAAAGGAAAATACGGTGGTCTATACCATATTTCCGACAGGCAACTTTGACCGTGCCGCGGATCTGATATCAGATCTGGTGTGTGATTCGCAGTTCCCTTGCAAGGAGCTTGAGAAGGAGCGTGAAGTGGTGGCCGATGAGATCAGTTCGTATCTTGATATTCCATCGGAGGCTGTGTTTGATGATTTTGAGGATCTTATGTTCAGAGGTTCGCCTCTGGGGCATAATATTCTTGGGTGTCAGGATGCGTTGGCCCGCTTTGATACAGAAGCATGCCAAAGCTATCTTAAGAGGCACTATGTAGCTGACAATATGGTGCTTTATTATGCCGGTTGCATGCCGGCCGACAAGGTGTGGCGTCGGTTCGAACGCTATTTCAGCGGGCTTCCCAAGGGAGGAGCACGCATTGTTAATGGTGAGCTGCCTGTGGTAGAGAGGTTTTCGGAATATCGGGATCTCGGCAT
The DNA here is from genome assembly GCA_910578305.1 of uncultured Muribaculaceae bacterium. Classification (GTDB taxonomy): domain Bacteria; phylum Bacteroidota; class Bacteroidia; order Bacteroidales; family Muribaculaceae; genus Paramuribaculum. The sequence goes on along the minus strand of CAJTQH010000002.1, from coordinate 45,007 downwards.
ACATCAGGCTCATACGTTAGTCGGAACCCGTATCCCTGATATGTATTCTGAAAAGCGCTATGCGATGGCACTTCTGGTCAATGTGCTTGGCGGTCCGGGCATGAATTCGTTGCTTAATGTGGCGTTGCGGGAACGCAGGGGGCTGGTATATTCGGTAGAGGCTAATGCCACTATGCTTTCGGATACCGGGTTGTTTTCGGTATATTATGGATGTGATTCGCAGGATGTGGACAGGTGTATGTCGATACTATACCGTACAATTTCGGATCTGTGTGATTCAACTATGAGTGATGTGCGTCTGCGTCAGGCCAAGCGTCAGTATCTCGGTCAGCTTGCTGTGGCTTCTGAAAACAGTGAGAGCATGGTGATATCCATGGCCCGCTCGGTGCTTTATCGCGGCCATGTATTATCCGACAGCATGATACGCAAAGCTATAGAGGATATCTCGGCCGCTGACATTTGTGAGGCGGCAATGCTGATCCGGCCGGATCGCCTGTCATCGCTTACCATGCGCTGAATAAGCGTGCGCGATTCTAAAAATAAGTCAAAATATAATCGGCATCGCCGTGATGTGGCGATTTATTGTTAACTTCGTGGAAATATCTGTGACAAAATATGAAAATAGGAGATATAGATCTTGGTGAGAGGCCTGTGATGCTGGCTCCGATGGAGGATGTGACAGACCATTCGTTCCGTCTGATTTGCAAAGAGCAGGGGGCAGATATGGTGTATACTGAATTTGTGTCGGCTGATGCGCTGATACGCTCCATTGCCGCTACCACACGCAAGCTTCACATAGATAAGGCCGAACGCCCGACGGCCATACAGATATACGGGCGTGAGGCAGAAACAATGGTGGAGGCCGCGCGAATAGTGCAGGAGGCAGATCCTGATGTAATAGATATAAATTTCGGATGTCCGGTGAAGAAAGTGGCAGGCAAAGGTGCCGGCGCCGGACTGCTCAGAGATATCCCCAAGATGCTTGAGATAACGCGTGCGGTGGTAAATGCTGTAGACAAACCGGTGACGGTGAAGACCCGTCTCGGATGGGATCATAATTCCAGAATCATAGTAGAGCTTGCCGAGCAGTTGCAGGATTGCGGTATCAAGGCTCTGACTGTACACGGACGGACTCGCTCGCAGATGTATACCGGTCAGGCCGATTGGGAGATGATAGCCCGTGTGAAGGAGAATCCGCGTCTGACCATACCACTCATCGGCAACGGTGATATATGCACTCCCAGTCAGGTGCGTGAAGCATTCGACCGTTATGGTGTCGACGGAGTGATGGTAGGCCGGGCATCTATCGGTGCGCCATGGATATTCCGTAGTCTTAAAAATGCTGCATCTGGTTGTGATGCGCCGGAGCCTTCGATGGCAGAGAAATTTGCCATGTTGCGGCGCCAGATAGCCGAAAGTATAGATCGTATAGATGAATACCGCGGCATACTGCACATACGTCGTCATCTTGCCGCATCGCCGTTGTTTAAGGGCATACCTCATTTTCGAGATACACGTATCGCCATGCTTCGTGCCGATACATTTGACGAACTATCAGCAATACTCCATCGAGTGGAGCATGATATAATACCTGAATTATCTGACAGTCATAAATTATGAAATTCAAGACCTTAATACTGCTATTGCTTGCCATTACCGCTGCGACATGCGTATCGGCAGCAGACAATCTGACACATTATGAACTTAAATTCGATGAATTTCACGAACTAAAGGTCGTCGACGGTATCAATGTGGATTACTATTGCGATTCGTCCAAGGCCGGCAAGGTGGAATTTGAGGCTGCTCCGGATGTGGCATCGGCCGTGATGTTTGAGCCGTCTAAAGGGAAACTTTCGATAAAGCTGGCTTTACGCGACGGATCGTACCGCAATCTGCCCACAATACGAGTCTATTCGTCGTATTTGACCAAGGTGTCAAACGAAGGTGACTCTCTTGTGCGCGTTATGAGCACTGCTGCCGGACCTAAGTTTTATTGTCGTGTTATGGGCAATGGCCGTATGTCGGTGCGCGATATACAGGTGACCAATGTCGAAGCGTCTATCCTGTCGGGGCACGGTACGATATCCATATTTGGCAACGCCCAGAATGTCAGGCTTAAGGTCACAGGAGCCGGGCAGATACAGGCCGATGAACTACAGGCATCCGATGTGGATTGTACGGTGACAGGTACAGGAATAATAAATTGTTATGCTACCGAAAATCTCAAATACGGAGGCGTTGGATCAGGCAAGGTGTTCTATAGAGGTACGCCGGAAATAAAAAAAGGATTGCTGACCACAGTAAAGGTCGCTCCGATAGAAAACAGATCCGATAAGTAGCCTGTGACCGAAGCTGACGGAAATATGAAGATGCGCGTGGCGCGCACTCTGAAGTGGAATGTCGTGGACAAGCTGGCCACACAGGTGCTCTATGCTGTGACCGGTATTATACTTGCACGCACTCTCAGTGAGTCTGATTTCGGACTTATCGGGGCGATACTGGTGTTTCAGGCATTTGCTACATTGTTTGTCGACAGTGGATTCTCTTCGGCTTTGATTCAGCGCAAGAATCCTTCAGAGAGTGACTACAGCACTGTGTTGTGGTTCAATATGGCCATTGCTGTTGTTATATATATAGTGCTGTATTTCTGTGCTCCGCTGATAGCCGATTGTTTTCAGGGCGACGAACGGCTGATACCACTGTCGCGAGTCATGTTTCTTACTTTCATTATCAATGCCACGGCCTTAGTGCAGACCAGTCGCCTGATGAAACGTATGGACGTTCGGATGGTGGCAGTGGCCAACAGCTTAGGTCTATTTGGCGGCGGTGTTGCCGGTATCTATCTGGCATTGACTGGGCATGGAGCCTGGGCTCTTGTGTGGCAGGCCATAGTGCTTGCTGTGGTAAAGTCGGCAGTGTTGTGGATTTCCACTCGCTGGCGGCCTATGTTTACATTCTCATGGCCTGCCCTAAAGTCCTTTTTTAAGGTAGGATGCGGTATTATGGGGGCTTCGTTTCTGAATGTGCTTTTTCAGAACATATATTCGTTTTTTATAGGTAACCGTGTTGGTCTTGTGCCGCTTGGTTATTATACACAGGCCGATAAATGGAGCAAAATGGGAGTGTCGTCCATATCCCAAATACTTACATCATCGTTTCTGCCGGCATTGTCGGACTGTCAGGACGATCCGCGGCGATTTGCCTCTGTCACTGCGAAAATGAACCGCTTCACTTCTTATCTCGTATTTCCAGGCATGGCATTCCTTGCAGTGATGGCCACACCGATATTTCATGCTCTCTTCGGAGAGAAGTGGGATGCTTCGATCGTATTGTTTCAGTTGCTGCTTGTGCGCGGTATATTTACCGTGCTAAGCGCGCAGTATCACAATTATGTGCTTGCACGCGGACATAGTCGTCTGATTGTGTTGTCGGAGTTGTTGCGCGACGGATGTGCACTGATCGCCATTTTTATCACACTCCCATATATAGCTCTTACACATTCCGGCAGCATCACATACGGAGTGTCGCTATTCTTGTGGGGACAGGTCGTGGCCTCATTTATATCATGGGCTGTCATGCTGGCCGTCACATCGCGGTTGTCGTGGCGTACACCATGGCAGTTTCTTGCCGACAGTATACCATACGCTTCACTTAGCCTTCTTGTGGCGTTGTTTATGGTCGGAGTCGGATACGCATCGTCGAACCCGTGGCTACAGCTTCTGCTGCAATCGTCAGTAGGTATAACTCTGTACGTGACTATCAATGCTCTGCTTGGCTCAAGAGTGCAGAATGATCTGTTGGCATATTTGAAAGCACATTTTACCAAGCCTCATAAGTCCACATAGCCGTATAGATCAGCCTTCATTTTTTTCATCGAAAAAACGCCGGGTATTTTCTTCTCCGAATATTCGCACGCGGACATTTCGTATCAGTGTGTCGTATTTCTCGGTAGTGTCGCCTATCTTTTTTGCCAATTGTTTCATGGCGACATATTGCTGGACTTCGATTTCTCCTATGCGGGGATTGCTAAGAGAATATCCTTTGGACAATGCCATGGTTATAAACTGATCGTGCGACCTCTCAAGCTGTCGTATTTGTTGTCTAACTAACGGTACGATGGATTGACCGCATTTTTCCGCTTCTTCAATCTGATGTTGCAATTGCTTGAAACGGTTTGCTCCGTCGGTATTGTCGGTTTGTTCGTCTGTCAGTGGCTCGTTTGCAATAGTTGTTTCAGTTTGTTTATGCCTCCGATTGAACATGGATTTGAATATGTTTATCATATTGTAAGAAGTTGATGATACGAGATCGTGTCTGTTGGCAAAGCCATATGATAAGAAATCGGTGGCTGTATTTGTATGTCAATGCTATGGTATTAGATTTTAAATACTTCGTCGTGGGAAGTGACCATGGCTGTAAACAGCATGCAGATTGCAGATACAGCCGGAAATATGTACCACCATTCATTGGTGGATTTAGAGGCCGAGATGATGAGATAATAAAAGACGAAAGAACTGTTAAGGTTCGAGATCCAGTTGTTGATCACAATGGATTTCGGTTTTTTTATCCATATCCATAGTGTGTAGCCGATGAAAAACAGCATGGCCGTTCCGGCACATACAAGTGGCATCAGCTTGGATGTGCAGCATTGCATAGCTAGTAAGCTCACTATGGTGACGATCATGAGCGAATTAAGCACTTTGCTTTGGAAGAAAGCATGCAGACGTCGGTGGCGTATGATTTGTGCCATAGTTTTATTTCGGGAGATAGTGTGATAATCAAAAACTATATCCGACTTGAGCGACAAGCGTTTTGTCATCGGCCACTTTAGATCCGATGGTGGTGAGCAGATCGCCCACAATACCACCGTTCATTCCTATACGCA
>CAJTQH010000002.1:0-40083 GCA_910578305.1 uncultured Muribaculaceae bacterium | reverse complement strand
TGCCGCCTGCAAATCGCAGGGTGGTGCCGGGATGTATGAACCGGAAAAATGCTATGGCACACAATATCTCTTCCGGCGACAGGGATGGTGTGTTTTCAAGCGGAGTGCCGGGTATGGGGTGTAGCAGATTGATCGGAATGGATGCCGGAGCGACTTTACGCAGAGTCAAGGCAAATTCGATGCGTTGGGCACGCGATTCTCCCATACCGATGATACCGCCGCTACATATCTCCATGCCAAGCTCTCGCGCAATGTCAATAGTGCGAATTTTGTCGTCAATGGAGTGTGTGGAACATAAATGTGGAAAATACGAAGGCGCCGTTTCCAGATTGCAGTGATAGCGACGCACTCCGGCCTCATAGAGCTTGCCGAGCGCTTTGCGGTCGAGCAATCCCATGGATGCGCAGAGTCCGATGCCACCCTGTCGATTGATCTCACTGATATAGTCACATGCCTTGTCGAGATCTTCTCCGGAAAGGGCACGTCCACTTGTCACTAATGAAAAACGCCGTATGCCTTGACGGCGATTATAGTCGGCTGCATACAGACACTCTTCACGGTCAATCATTGGGTAGACGTCGGCCGACGTTTTGTAATGAGCCGACTGCGCACACCATTTGCAATTTTCAGGACACTTGCCGGAGCGGGCATTTATGATTGAACATGAATCAAATACGGGCTTGCAGAACCGACGCGTGATTTCCTCGGCGGCAGTCCATAGCTCTTCATATTGCTCGGAAGTCACACTTTCGAGCGTCATTGCCTCTTCGGCAGTCAGTTGGCCGCCATCAAGCACTTTGAGCTTTAAAATTCCTATATCTACCATGATATTGTTAAATATCCTCTATATGAATCAATTTTTATATTGCAAAAATACGGAAAATATCACCATAATCATCATCATAACGCGTTAAAATAGAGCAAGAATACGTAGAATTATAATTGGCTGCCATACAGGTGCTTGATGTTTGAGTTGAAAATTAATTGCAAAAACGTTTGCACAGATAAAAAATATCTCTTAACTTTGCACCGCTAAACAGGTCAAGCGAGACCGGCAATAAGTACAAAACACGATCTATTGGAGAGGTGGGTGAGTGGCTGAAACCACCAGTTTGCTAAACTGACGTAGGAGCAATCCTACCACGAGTTCGAATCTCGTCCTCTCCGCAAAAGAGCTGCAAGTTATCAACTTGTGGCTCTTTTGCATTAGAGAGCGGCAAGTTCGAACGAGCGAAGTTCGTCATCGCGTAGTGCTTTGCGCAGCAAAGAATCTCGTCAGCCCCTCAATAAGGCCTGATCATCGGGCGTTTGTTTTATTTGCGCTCCATTTTGCATCCAAAACTGTCTAATATTATGAACAACTTAAGTTATAATTGGATGCCTGCCGATTGGCTTCAACTATCGCCTTTCGTTCAGCATTACAGCTGTTTTGATCGTGAGATACCGATATATATGCCCTATATGGACGGTAAGGCTGTTATCAGAAAATATGAAAACAACGGAAACCATCACCGCACGCAAATAGGCTTGTCGTTGACAGCATATTTCATTGAAAGGAATTTACAGGTACAATTAGCACCTTCGCAAATGTTTTATAGAAGTACAGGTTACTATAATCTGTCCTACAATCCATTTATTTTCACAGGTGCAGTTACGTATTATCTTAGGAACTTTTATTTTTCCGGTTACTACGAACTGCAAAACCGGACATTATGGACTAATTCCGGAACAATCTTCAAAGATAAGAGTCAGGTACATATAGTGGCAGGTTGGAACAAATCGGACTTAAACATATGCATTGGTATCTTAAATACATTCCGAAAATCCTGGATTGCATCAACTACTACTTTTGACACTCCCGTCTATTCGCAAAGCAGTATTAATTATGGAACATCCACACATTGCAACTTAATTATCTCAGCCACATACACATTTGGCTATGGAAAGAAAGTGAGTAGAAACAATGAAGTTGCGGAACAATCTGTAGAATCTACTGCAATTCTGAAATAACAGACAGTTTAAGCGTCGGTGGTTAAGTGCCCTTCAGTTTATTCTCATTTATTGTTACATGTTTGCGGCTTGCGCGATTTGCAGCCATCTACATATGGTAAAGTCACGTTTTTCCCACTGATGTGATTTTTCCACAACTAAGCTATTCGATTTCTTATACTTTCAAGAGAATTGATTCTTTTATTGGATGATGATTTGTCTATTTGTAAACGGAATACGTATGCTGTGAAACATATTATAAGAGTTGTCGTTTGTGATGTATTTTTATTATATTTGTGCATATTAATTACGTTGAATTGGAATAATCAAATCGTGCATATAAACAGATACATTTTAAATGGGAGTTGTAGTTTGTCTGCATAATCATGTATTTTAGCAAATAGGCTATGCTACCGCAAATAAAAAATATGATATGAAAAAATTTTTAAGTCTGACAATTGCAATCATTGCAATGATCTGTTGTGCCGAAAGTGTATCGGCTCAGCAACGAACAAAAGTAGCTGATGGGGTATATCTGACAACTTATGGTAATGTGACAGTCATTGAAAATGACAATACACAACAAAGTATTCAGATTAAGGTTGTGGAGTCTGACAGCATGTATGATATTCTATGTGGCGATACAGTAGTGAAAACCGTTGCAAAGGCCGGACTTACAGAAGGAATTGCTTTGGTGATTCAAGGTTATACGACAATACCGAAGTGGGTAAGCCGAGCAGTGGTGAGGTACATCGTAGATAAGATATATGATGGTGTATGCGAATATTACCGATAGAATAATAAACATATAATGTTTCTGGCGACTTCCTGATGGAAGTTGCTTTTTGTTTGAATAAGTCCTGATGTGCCGGGGCTTGGAGAGTGTCAGGGAATCCAGTAGTATGGGGGATGTAGGCGGTGGTCGGCTATCCAGTCGGCGAGCTGTCGGATGTTGGTTACGCCATGTGCTATGACTGCTTCGTAGTATTCTACGCCGTGGTAGTCGGCTTCGGGTGGTGTGTCGAATTTCAGGCGTAATATGGTGTCGCGCTGCAGTGGTGTCATGACTTGTGTTATGCGGTCGGCCATGTGTTCGAAGTACCCGTCGTATTCGGAGCCTTCCTCGATGTGGATAATGTCGATCTGCCATAATTGTCCGTCGATGTGGCGGTATGTCACATGCCATGCCACGCAGTGTTCTGAAGTGTGGAGTCCGTTGATGCAGCGTATCTCTGTTACTTCGGGCTTTTCGGCAATACGTGCCATGACTGCAAATGATTTTTGTGCGGTGATGTTGCGAGAATACACATGCAGGTCGATGTCGCGGTGTAAAGCCAAAAGGTTCATCCGAAGCGATCCAACAAGATTGACACGACATCCGGCCTGGTGCCAGATTGATTCCACCCCCGATGACTCAAGCACTTCACTAGCCGTGGCACTGTTTGTTTCTGCCATAAGGCGTACTTCTTCAATTGTTTTCATTGACAGATGATTTTTTTTTTGCGGATTAAACAAATCAACAAAGATACGATTTGTGTCTGAAATAAAATAGTGTGGGGCTTGGAATGATGTAAAATGTTTATTTTTGTGTCAGAATTATCAAGCAGACCGGTTCATTATGAAATATCTGTCAATTTGTATTATAGCGGCGGCTTCGGTGTCCGCCTTGCAGTCGACGGCCACAACTGCTGAAGTGTGTGTGGCTGATAATACTCGTGTGTCGCAGCCGGATTACAGCCGGACTAATCGTCCGGATCGGGACAAACGTCTGTTCCGCTCCGAAGAGGTGGAGCGACAGATTGCCCGGGTGAAGGGTCTGCTGACAAACCGTAAGCTGGCATGGATGTTTGAAAACTGTTTTCCAAATACTCTTGATACGACAGTGCATTTCAGGCAGGATGCTGACGGGAAGAATGATACGTTTGTGTATACGGGCGACATACACGCCATGTGGCTCCGCGATTCAGGTGCACAGGTGTGGCCATACGTGAGGCTTGCCAATGACGATGCCGAACTGAAAGCTATGATAGAAGGTGTGATACGCCGTCAGTTGAAGTGCATAGTACTTGATCCATATGCCAATGCGTTCAATGACGGGCCTACCGGCGGGGAGTGGATGAGTGATATCACTGACATGGATCCCAATGTGCATGAACGCAAGTGGGAGATAGATTCGCTCTGCTATCCGATACGTCTGGCTTATGAATACTGGAAGGTGACCGGCGATGACAGTATATTTGATGACGTGTGGCTCAAGGCTATAGAGCGGATATATGCCACTCTGACGGAGCAGCAGCGTAAAGAGGGTGTGGGGCCGTACAGGTTTATGCGTAATACCACGCGGGCATTCGATACGCTGAGCAACAACGGCCTTGGCGCTCCAGTGAAGCCGTGCGGGCTCATAGTGTCGAGTTTCCGTCCGTCAGATGATGCAACAACGCTACAATATCTCGTGCCGTCCAATTTTTTTGCAGTGACTTCGCTGCGCAAGGCCGCCGAGATTTTAAGGTATGTCAATAATGACCCTGAATTGGCCAAGCGGTGTGAAGCACTGGCCGATGAGGTGTCGAGGGCGCTCAAGCAGTATGCCACATACGAGCATCCGGAGTTTGGCACCATATATGCGTTTGAGGTCGACGGGTTCGGCAATCATCTGCTGATGGACGATGCCAATGTGCCGAGTCTGCTTGCCATGCCATATCTGGGCGATGTGGCGCAGGACGATCCGGTGTATCAGAACACACGCCGCTTCGTGTGGAGCAAAAGCAATCCTTATTTTTTCAGCGGAAAGGCAGGCGAGGGAATCGGTGGCCCTCATGTCGGTTACGGCATGGCGTGGCCGATGAGTATAATGATGAAGGCATTTACATCCGACAGCGACGAGGAGATAAAACAATGCGTGACCATGCTGATGGATACTGACGCGGGTACGGGGTTCATTCATGAGTCGTTTAATGTTGACGATGCTTCTGATTTTACCCGCGAGTGGTTTGCCTGGCAGAACACTCTGTTCGGCGAGCTGATACTCAAACTTATCGCTGACGGAAAGATCGATCTGCTAAACTCGATAGAGTAAGAGTCCGGCCGATTATCTGCCATTGTCGCGCAGTCGGTTTTTGCGAAATTCATCCCACCGGCGATTGACGTTGCGGTGCGAGCGTATGAGCGTGATGCCGGTCAGCTGTTTTAGCAACTGCAATGCTCTGTGTCCGATCCTGAAGTTGCGGTTGTCAATATTGATGCCTGCCAGGCGGTGATCCGGCGGCAGAGCCTGTCGGATGCGGTCTTTATCCACATTGTCGACGCGTGCCACAAGTTCCATGATTGACGGTTGCAATGGCGGGGCTTCATGAGGTTCGAATATTTCGATGGCTTCGGTGTCGAATTTACGGCTGTCCCATTTGCGAGCCTCCTTAACTGTTATAAATTCCTTGTCGAGTATGTAAACTTCGGCGTACGTGCTTACGAAGAACGGCTCGTTGACGCGGTTGAACCGGAACATGTCGATACCGCGACCGTTGGACTCGATGGTATATGAATAGCCGGAAAGATCCATGGGGCTTAACGTAGAGCCTGCAACGTTGTCGAAATTGAAACGTATGCGGAATTTCTCGAAGTCAAGATCTTTTCTGAAAAACGCAGCGAGGTTTGGCACCCATTTGCGGCTTGCCGTATCGGCCAACACATTGACGTCGACAGATACCCTGTTCATGTTACGTGTCCATATCTCGGTAGGGCTGTATTTGCCTCGCAGCGTGTCGGTGCCGTGGTCGATTGATATGAGAGCTTTTGGAAGAACTGCCGGAACAACTCCAACCCAATCAGACCAGGAAAAGTGATGGCTTCCGGCATCGCTCACGCTGTCGAGCCCATGGGAATCGGTGAAGCGATAATACGATCGGCTTTTAAGAATGCGCGGGCTTGTCCATCCTTTGAACTTAATTTTATTGTCGGGGGTGAGCATATAGTCGACCATCTTTTCCCGAAATAGGAAGACGGTGTCGGTATATGTGGTGAGGGTAGAATATTCGCGTACATAGGCCAGCATATGAAACACTTTGTGCCGACGGGATTCGACGACGACTTCCGGGAGCTCGGAAAACGTCTCGCGAAGAAATACAGAGTCGGTGGCGGCATCAGCTACAACTTTTTCTCTGAATCCAAGAAAACGGATGGTGATGGGATGAACGCCCGCAGGTATATGGGGTGTACGGCCTTTAGCATCGGTGATGCCTATGAAAGAGCCACGGCTGTCAAACACCGATGCTCCGGCAAGCGGCATGTGTGTGGCAGAATCGGCCACAACTACTATGTGTGTTTTTGCCTGCATGTCTGTATATGCGAGAGCAAGCACCATGATGGGAATAAGTATGCGGTGTATAAGTGTCATTTTGATGTGCCGAAACGAGAGGTATCAATGATATTAGTGTCTTTGAGTTTGAAGCCATTGAATCGCCATATGAATGTCAGTTTGAAATTGCGGGTCATGTCTTTCACTTTCATCCGATAGTCTTGTCCGGCATGTATGATGGTCATTGTCGGCGACCATCGGTTGAAGATGTCGTCGGTTTTCAGAACCAGTTCACAGCAACGCTTCTTGCCAAACGTCCATTTCACACCGGTATCGACTCTCCACAAGGCCGAAAGATCGGCTATACCTTGTAGAGAGGGGGATATATAGCTGAAGTCGACGGACAGCGATACCGGACAATTCTGACTGAACCGGAAAGTGTTGTTTAAGGCGCCATAGAAGATCCACTTGCTATTGTCGAAACTGATGTCGTGAAATCTGTCGGCTTTCTCACGCTGATGGAATATGTTGGCAGTCGCTGTTGCATTCCACGCGAGGCCTACGCTGAAGGGCACGTGAAGATTGAGTCCGATGGTGCGCTTGTAGTCGGTGTTGATGGTCTGGTAGATGAGGCTGAGAGCGTCGGGTGACTGATATGGCAGCTGCACCGAGGCATTGTCGCCATATTGTAGATAAAGCGTGGCCACGTATTTCTGCTTCAGGATATAGCTTAATTGAGCGTCGTAGTTGATATATGGACGGAGTGTCGGATTTCCCACGATGGTAGAGTAGTCGTTGATGTGGTTTGTGCCGCCATGCAGTTCCCAGTATAGCGGATAGATGCGCCGGGTGCTGAGGTTAAGCTGGAATATACTTTTAGGAGTCTTGTAATATGTGGCACCGAGCTGAGGAATGAAATTCCAGTTGTGATGATATTTGTTGTGAAAGTATTCGCCTTTGGCCGATGCGTTGAACGACAGACCCCAGCCGAACGAACACTGTGTGCCGACATAAAAACTTGCCACATCCTCATAGTTGGTGTCATCGAAATCCGGTGTCACATCCGTGTGGTAGAACTGAGAACTGTGGTCTTTCGAGTGCAGGAATTCGGCGCCATAGTTCAATTGCCATTTACCCAACTGATGCTCCTGGTCGGTATAGACATGGTAGCGGTCGATGTTCTGTCTGCTTTCAGATGCAAGTTGATAGTCGGTATCCTTGAACAATGTCTGCGAGCGGTGTTCGGTATAACATGTATAGTCGCCGCCAACGGACATGCCGAATGGCGCGGTATAGCGCAGTGCTATGTTGTGATAGCCTGCCGGAGCTTCGCCACGGTAGCTGTTTGTGAAGTTGCCGAGAGTGCCGGATGACAGACTGCGGGTTTTGTAGTCGGATGTGATCTGACCGTTGTAGGTGAGTTTAAGAGTTTTCCACGAAGCTGAAGCATATATGGTGTTGCTCCAGTTACGGCCGATGCGACGCATATTGTCCTCGATTATCGTGCGCCGGCCGTCGAACAGATGGTTTGACCATGTTTCCTCATGATTCCATGACTTGGTTCGCGACAGTCCATAGTTTAAATCAAAAGTCCAGTGGCCGACGGCATACGTGGCGGCGAGTCCTCCACCGTATGATCCGTAATGAGCCTGATTGTAGCCGGCTCGGATCTGCCCTTGCAGTCCATCGAGCGGAGTGGGTGTTTTCAGTACCACATTGATTACGGCACCGCTGACATGATACTTTGCCGGAGCTGTGTACATGACTTCTACGTTTTTCAGCCGTTCGACAGGTGTTGTGTATAGGAGCTGATATAGATTCTGGAGCGGCATATTGGTGAGTTCGCCATTGAGAATAATGGTGACGTCGGATGCTCCTGTGAGCCATATCATGCCATTGTTGTTCGTGACGCCGGGGAGATAGCCGAGTGCCTCAAGGATATTTGTCACAGGCTTGTCCTTGACAATTTCAGGCAAGTCGACAATCATAATGCCATCGGCTCCTTTGACCTGTGGCTTCTCACCCATCACCACAATTTCGTCGAGGCTACGTGTGGCCGTGGTGTCTGGGCTTTCGCTCCGGGCAAGAAAAGCTATGGCAGAGAGTGTGAATGATAGCAGAATAATACGTGTCATAGCATAGTGTAAATGTTGAAAAACGACAGTGCAAATATACTTCATGTGAATAACTGGAGGCGTAATATCTCTCTTATTTAGTCTTAACGCTTGCCTTATTTAGTCTTAAATAATACTATGGGGCTGTGTAGAATTACTATCTTTGCCGGTGATGAAACATTTCAGACTGAAAAGTTCGCTTATAATCCTGGCATTGGTGTCTATGCTGGGCTATAATGTGTATTGCCTTGTAGAACTATATGGCTCGGTGTCAATGCAGACTCACAGGCTTGTGATGCAGTCGTTGCGCGATGCGGATCTTGACGAGATAATGAACCGCTCGGAAAAATATCCAGCTCCTGACAGCACAATAGTCTATGCCGGCAAACAGTTGTCGCAGAGCCGCACGATAAACGGCGATACGCTCATAGTCGCTGTCTACGACGGTGTGTCGGACTGTGCCGTGGAGGTGCGGAAACAGCCATTGGATCCCGGGACGAATTACTCCGACATAATGGTCGATGAGATCGGTTATGGAGCGCATCAGACATTTGACGGCTATTGGGCACTTAGAATCTCGGATCTCGACAGCCTGTTCAGGCTTTCATTGGCACGCAAGGGGCTATATCCCGATACGGCTTATGTGGTGAGGCTGGATTCGGCCGGCATCGTGACGGCCGGAGATCCGGCTATAGCCCGCGAATACGGACTGGATTCGTGTTCGATCATCTACAACACTCTGACCGGCGAGAGCTATCGTGCCTATTACACACCGCTTGGTAGATATGTGTTCAGGCAGATGCGCGGCATAGTGGTGTCGACCGCCGGTATAATATTGCTTCTGGTAATGGCTTTCCGCTATCTTCTGCGCACGGTGTCGACTCTTCGGGCAATCGAGGAGATGAAGGATGATTTCATCAACAATATGACGCATGAACTGAAGACTCCGATAGCCATAGCATATTCGGCCAATGATGCGCTGCTCAATTATGATGCCGACAATGATCCGTCGAAGAAAGAAAAGTATCTTCAGATAGCCAACAAGCAGTTGAGACGGCTTGGTGAACTGGTGGAAAACATTCTGGCCATGAGTATGGAGCGACGCAAAAGCATGACGCTTAAGATGGACTCAATAAAGCTACGGCCATTTATAGATGAGATTGCCGCCGCACAGCGCATGAGAGCCGACAAGGCCATAGCTATTGATGTGGCGGTGCCCGACGATCTGGAAGTAGTAGCGGACAGGACTCATCTTGCCAATGTGCTGAACAATCTGATAGACAATGCTATCAAATATTCCCGTGACAGCGTGGAAATATCCCTGTCTTGTGATGCATCCGGAATCACGGTTGCCGACAACGGCATTGGCATACCGGCAAAGTCTCTGCCATATCTGTTCAATAAGTTCTACCGAGTGCCGCATGGCGACAGGCAGGATGTGAGAGGTTACGGCATAGGACTTTACTATGTAAAGACGGTGCTTGACAAGATGGGCTGGAGCATAGAAGTGAAAAGCACGGATGGTGTAGGTACGTTGTTTAAAATCATATTCGGTGGAGATGAAAGGTAGAATACTGTTGGTAGAAGACGAGGCCGACCTCGTGATGATAGTGGCTGACACGCTGCGTGGTCAGGGGTATGATGTGATCACGGCAGGCAATGGTGTGGACGGTCTGGCTAAATACCGTACGTCAGGTGCTGACGTAGTGGTGGCTGATGTGATGATGCCGCTGAAAGATGGATTTTCGATGGCGAAAGAGATACGGAGACTGTCGCCTGACGTGCCATTGCTGTTTCTTACAGCCAAGAGCGGTATCGACGATGTGGAGCGTGGATTTGAAATCGGGGCAAGCGATTACCTCAAAAAGCCGTTTGAACTTAGGGAGCTGATAGTGAGAGTTAAAGCGCTGTTTCGCCGCCATGAAGGTAATAAGGTCGATAACAGGGTGTATGAAATAGGCGACTATGTGTTCAATGTCACTGAACAGACGCTCAGATTAGGCTCTGATAAAACGGAGCTGTCGTATTTTGAGTCACGTATTCTCGAGCAGCTGGCTGCCAA
This sequence comes from uncultured Muribaculaceae bacterium, assembly GCA_910578305.1. Taxonomy (GTDB): domain Bacteria; phylum Bacteroidota; class Bacteroidia; order Bacteroidales; family Muribaculaceae; genus Paramuribaculum. The sequence goes on along the minus strand of CAJTQH010000002.1, from coordinate 29,627 downwards.
TGCGGGTAAGACGGTCGAGGCCTCCGATCTAATGATGGCGGTGTGGCAGCGCGACGATCAGAGCAATCGTAATTCGCTCCATGGTTATATCCACAAGCTGCGTCGGGCTCTGAGGCGATCACCGGCCGTGCGCATAGTCAATCAGCGTGGATTCGGCTATATGCTCACCGTAGCATCATCCGTCGGGGAAGAAGATTGATCGGACACAGATATATGTCAACCATTCGTGACTGGTGTGGCTAAAGCATAGCGGGGAGTATGATGGTGGATTTCTCATAGTGAGGCAAAGTTACGACACGATGAGATGTTATAGTGCTGTGTTTTGCGCGAGAGATGTAATTTTTTTTCAGTTGTGATATTTGCGGGGTGATGCGAGGGCAAGGATGCCCTCACGCCTAAGCAGTGATCCACATGAAATTATGCGGAATGTCACCATAGTTTAAGTTCCGGATGCTCTTTTACAATCTGTAAGATATATTCTTTTGTGTAATCAATCCGTTCTTCATCTATTCTGATACTTCTGACACTGTGGTTTGAGACAGTTTCGGTCGCCTTTGCTTTCGTCTTGTTATCTGTCCTTATCTGTTATTTTGTCAAAGATGTATTCTTTTGAGCCGTTTGAGCCAAGAGCCAATAACCGATAGAGAGAATCAATCAGAAACATCATCTTATGAAGTTCAGCGGTTGGACTTGATGAATCTCCATTATGGGTGTAGCTTCCTCCATTCAGCAGATGGTATAATGCTCCTTTAATCGATTCTATCTCTAACGGATTCAGATTACACTCTCCGTCTTTAATAAGGTCATATCGGCAAGCGTCAAGGTCTGCGTTGAGATTGTGCAGATAATAGGTAAGATTGTCCATAGTCTGTTTAACTTGACCATGAATATTCAAAGGTTGATTTGACTGCGCTTGCATCTGCAACTCGTTTCCAAGTTGTGAAAGCAAAGAGCCGATTTCGTATATGTATTGTCGTAATGGGTTTTTCATGTTATTTCTTTTTATTAGTATCCCTCATAACTATACCAAGGACTTATAAACAGAATCCAACCGATAGCCAATCTGCCTAATTGCTCTAAAACTGATTTTAGCATTTGGACTTTTGTATTAATTATTTGATTTTTACGAATCCATGCTATGAGTTCACGTCCGACATGTTATAAAACCAATCAAGAGAAGTCCTGCTAACACAAAACTTGCAATCTCCCATGTGTACGACCCAAAGCCTTTCTTTAAATCAATCACGGCAGGGTATAAGCAACCGATGCAGGTGCTATTGCCAATCTCATCTTCATGCTGAATATCAAAGTTGCGAAGTTTGACTTTAGAAGATAAAATTTCAATAACACCTTTTATAAAGTTGTTGATCCAATGAGCCAACTCTTTGGCTCTAAATCAAGGGCAAAGTTACAAAAAAAATGTTATTGGTTGGGGCTATGCATAGGCATAAAAAATCCCCAAATATTATTTGCTCTCATTGACGGGGATAATTAATAAGGTAGTTGCAGATATAGGTGGGACGGCATCCTTGCCGTCGCGTGATAACGCCATTGTCTTGAAGAAGTGACGGTGTGTTGCGATATCTGGCATTACCAATGGGATGCGAGGGCTGGAAGCCCTCCCTCCTATTAGGGTAGTGAATGAGGTTTAGTGTTTGGTCGTTGTAGTGCGAGGGCAAGGATGTCCTCCCTCCTATTAGTGTTGTGGAATTAGGTTGAGTGTTTGGTCGTTGCAGTGCGAGGGCAAGGATGCCCTCCCTCCTATTAGGGTCGTGGAATTAGGTTGAGTGTTGGTTGTTGCAGCGCGAGGGCAGGGATGCCCTCCCTCCTATTAGGGTTGTGGAATTAGATTGAGTGTTTGGTCGTTGTAGTGCGAGGGTAAGGATGCCGTCCTACCTATTGTTTGATGTGATGGGTACAAAAAAAACAGGTTGTTAACAACCTGTTTTTGGGGAGCGGCAAACGGGGTTCGAACCCGCGACCCTCAGCTTGGGAAGCTGATGCTCTACCGACTGAGCTACTGCCGCGTAGTGATAAAAGCAACGCGGAGTAGAGTATGATTCCATCCGCGGGCTTTTATGTCGTAATCGTGAATATTGTTGTCGGTGGATTGATTATGCCAGAGGTGTTTCCACTCCTGCCAAATCAGGATCGATCATTATGCGTCCGCAGTATTCGCACACGATAATCTTTTTGCGCATCTTTATTTCCATTTGTTTTTGCGGGGGAATGCGGTTGAAGCAGCCACCACATGCGTTGCGCTGGATGTAGACGATGCCGAGGCCATTGCGGGCGTTTTTGCGGATGCGTTTAAATGCAGCGAGCGTGCGGGCATCGACTTTGGGCTCGAGTTCCTTGGCCTGTTCGCGCAGACGCTCTTCGTCCTGCTTGGTCTCGGATACGATTTCTTCAAGTTCGTTTTTCTTCTCGGCGAGTATGTGCTGCTGATCGTTGAGTGTTTCCTGTGTGGTTTCGATCTCGGCGGTCTTGGCATCAATCACGCGTGCATATTCGTTGATATGCTTTTCGCAAAGTTCTATTTCAAGTGTCTGGAATTCGATTTCTTTTGACAGAAGGTCGAACTCGCGGTTATTGCGCACATTGTCGAGCTGTGTCTTGTATGTCTCGATCTTTGATTTCGAGTCGTGGATCTTTTCTTTTTCCACCTGAGTCTTTTTGTGGAGCTCGGCTATTTCCTGACGGAAGTTGGTCATACGAGTGTTGAGTCCTTCGATCTGGTCTTCAAGGTCGCGCACTTCGAGTGGAAGCTCGCCGCGAACGGTCTTGATGCGGTCGATCTGCGAGAGGATGGTCTGGAGCTCATAGAGCGATTTGAGACGTGACTCCACTGAAAGGGTCTGCTCTGCTTTGTTTTTATCTGCTGTAGCCATGCGTTTGCTTACAAATAATTAATCGGATTAATATCGGTAGTGGCATACCGGACTGCAAAGTTAGGAAATTTTTCTGTAATAATATTATAAAAAATGTGTTTAGTGCAGTTTTCGCTTTCAAAATGTCCGATGTCGATTATCAGGAAGTTGTGTGCGTAGTCGACAAAGTCGTGATATTTGGTGTCGGATGTGATGAAAGCCTGAGCTCCGGAAGCGATGGCGCGATTGATGAGAAATGCTCCGGAGCCGCCACAGAGGGCCACGCGTCGGATGGGGGCGTCGGACGGATAGGCCGTGCACCGTGCCACTGGCGATGAGAAGGTGGATTTTACTTTGTCGACGAGCTGTGATGCCGTGATGACGGAGGGCAGGTTGCCCACGGCTCCCGATCCGGTGTCGGCGCGGCGGTTGGCCAGAGTCAGGAAGTCGTAGGCGGGCTCTTCGTAAGGATGCGTCTGCAGCAGTGCGGCTTCGACGGCACTGCGCCGCCATGCGGGCAGTATGACTTCAATACGTGTCTCGGGTTCGGAGTGCAGTTGGCCATGATGACCCACAAATGGGTCGGCTCCCGGGCCGGGACGGAATGTGCCTGTGCCTGTGGTGGTGTAGCTGCAACAGTCGTAGCGTCCGATCTGTCCGGCTCCGGCATCGAAGAGGGCAAGGCGCACTTCCTCGACATGAGAGTGCGGCACGAACACCGAGAGCTTCATGAGCCGGCCTTCCTGCGGGTCGAGTACCTCGATGTTGTCGAGTCCGAGCATAGTGGCCATGGTGTGTGACACTCCGCCGGGGGCATTGTCGAGGCATGTGTGGCATGCATACACGGCTATGCCGGCACGAATGGCCATCATGGCCGACTGCTCCACGGGAGTGCTTCCGTTGAGTCGGCGCAGGCCTTTGAATATCAGCGGGTGGTGCGCTACTATAAGGTTGCATCCGGTGTCGATGGCTTCCTGCACGACCGAGGGGGTGACATCGACAGTAAGCAACACACCGGTGCATTCCTGCGCCGGTGTGCCTATGATCAGGCCGCAGTTGTCGTAGTCTTCCTGCAAAGCCACAGGAGCCACGGATTCAAGAGCGGCGGTAATATGTCCTACAAGCATTATTTTTCTTCGGGTAAGTCGATGCTGATGCAGAGCTCCTGAAGCTGGCTGTCGTCGATCACCGACGGGGCGTCGATCATCATGTCGCGGCCTGCATTGTTTTTCGGGAAGGCGATGACGTCGCGTATGGAGTCGAGTCCGGCGAGTATCGATACGAAGCGGTCGAATCCGAAAGCCAGTCCGCCGTGAGGGGGTGCTCCGTATTTGAACGCATTCATGAGGAAGCCGAACTTGTAGCGTGCATCTTCTTCTGAGAGTCCGAGCAGGTGGAACATCTTGTCCTGAAGTTCGGCATCGTGTATACGGATGCTGCCGCCGCCGAGTTCGTTGCCGTTGACCACCATGTCGTAGGCAGTGGCACGTACGGCACCGGTATTGGTGTCGAGCATGTCGATGTCGTCGGGGTTGGGTGCGGTGAAGGGGTGGTGCATGGCGTAGAAGCGCTGTGTCTCTTCGTCCCATTCAAAGAGGGGGAAGTCGACAATCCACAGGCATGAGAATTTCTGCGGATCGCGATAGCCGAGGCGTGAGCCCATTTCAAGACGCAGTTCGCAAAGCTGCTTGCGGGTCTTCATGGTGTCGCCTGCCAGTATGAGCATGAGGTCGCCGGGCTTGGCGTCGGCACGCTGCAGCCATTGAGATATCTGTTCGTCGCTGAAGAACTTGCTTACAGAACTTTTTACAGAGCCGTCGGATTCGTACTTAACCCACATCATTCCTTTTGCACCGATCTGGGGTCGTTTTACGAAGTCGGTGAGCTGGTCGAGCTGTTTACGTGTGTATCCAGCACAGCCGGGAGCCACGATCGCGCCAACATAGGCGGCATCGTCCATGACCGAGAATCCGCTACCTTCGGTGAGGTCCTTAAGCTCTACAAATTCCATGCCGAAACGGGTATCGGGCTTGTCGCTTCCGTACAGGCGCATTGCGTCGGCCCATGTCATGCGTGGAAATGCTTCGGTGAAGTCGATATCTTTGACATATTTAAAGATGTGTTTTACGAGTCCTTCAAACATTTGCAGCACATCTTCCTGCTCAACAAACGACATTTCGCAGTCGATCTGTGTAAACTCTGGCTGACGGTCGGCGCGCAGGTCTTCGTCGCGGAAGCACTTCACGATCTGGAAGTAGCGGTCGAATCCGCTGACCATGAGCAGCTGCTTGAATGTCTGCGGTGACTGTGGCAGTGCATAGAACTGTCCGGGGTTCATGCGTGAAGGCACCACGAAGTCACGTGCTCCCTCAGGAGTGGACTTGATGAGAACGGGGGTTTCCACTTCAAGAAATCCTTTGGAGTCGAGATATCGGCGAATTTCAAAAGCCATGCGGTGGCGCAGCTCGAGGTTGTGGCGCACACAATTGCGACGCAGGTCGAGATAACGGTACTTCATGCGCAGATCGTCGCCACCATCGGTGTCGTCTTCGATGGTGAACGGTGGTACATCGCTCTTGTTGAGTATTTTGAGGTCTGTGGCTATGATCTCTATATCGCCGGTTGGCAGGTTGGCGTTTTTATTCTCGCGTTCGGCTACAGTGCCTGTAGCCTGTATCACGTATTCGCGTCCGAGCTTGTTGGCAGTCTCGTGTAGGGCGGCGTCGGTGTCGGCATCAAATACGAGCTGTGTTATGCCGTAGCGGTCGCGCAGATCAACGAATGTCATTCCACCCATTTTACGCACACGTTGTACCCATCCGGCCAGAGTCACAGTGGTGCCGGCATCGGTAATGCGGAGTTCTCCGCAGGTCTTGGTTCTGAACATATAATTCGGTTATATGATTGAGTTTTTATTTTTACTGCCACAAAATTAGCAATTTTTTACTACCTAAGCTTCACGTCGGCCAATAATTTTGTCGGGCAGAAAAAAACATCTAAATTTGTAGATGATTAACCGACAAATATAGTAATACAAGATATAGTTATGAAAAGAATCCTGATGTCAGTGGCAGCTATTGCAACCGTGAGTGTTTCGGCTCTGGCGGTGACGCCTCTGTGGCTTAGAGATGTGAAGATTTCGCCTGATGGCAAGGAAATAGCATTTACCTATAAGGGGGATATCTATAAGGTGCCTGTCAACGGCGGCAGCGCTGTGCGACTCACCACACAGCCTTCGTATGAAAGCAATCCGGTGTGGTCGCCCGACGGGTCCAAGATAGCATTTGCCAGTGATCGTAACGGCGGACGCGATATTTTCGTGATGCCTTCGACCGGAGGTGTTGCCAAGCGTCTGACATCTCATTCGGCCCAGGAGGTGCCGCAGGCGTTTACTCCCGATGGTAAAAATGTGGTGTATTCGGCTTCTATTCAGGATCCGGTGTCGAGTATCTTGTTTCCGACAGGTGCGCTCGGTGAGCTTTATCAGGTGCCGGTGGATGGCGGACGCCCGCAGCAGATACTGGGGACTCCGGCTCTGAGTGTGAGCTATATGCCTGATGGAGCATCGTTTGTGTATCAGGATGTGAAAGGTATGGAAGATGATTTGCGAAAGCATCATACCTCGTCGGTGACACGTGATGTGTGGAGCTATGATGCCAAGACGGGGCACCATACCAATCTGACAAACCGTGGCGGCGAGGATCTGAATCCGGTGTTTGGCACTGACGGAAAGACTGTGTATTTTCTCAGTGAACGCAATGGCGGATCAATGAATGTGTATAAATTTGATGTGTCGTCGCCTTCGGAAGTAACAGCTGTTACCGACTTCAAGACGCATCCGGTGAGATTTCTCTCGCAGGGTTCTGACGGAACGCTGGCCATGGCTTACGACGGAGAGATATATACTCTGGCTTCCGGACAGTCGAAGCCACGCAAGGTTAGCATAGACATAGTGCTCGACGAGGTGGATCCGGTGAAGAATCTGCGCATATCGTCGGCCGATGAGGTAGCCGTGTCGCCAAACGGCAAGCAGGTGGCATTCGTGAAGCGTGGCGAGGTGTTCGTGACATCGGCTGACTATTCATCAACCAAGCAGATAACACATACTCCGGAAGGTGAGTCGGATATTATCTGGGGCAAGAATGACCGTGAATTGTATTACACGTCTGAGCGCGACGGTCACTACAATATATATGTGGCAAAGATAGCCCGTCAGGAAGATCCTAATTTTTCCAATGCCACTCTGATCGCAGAGAAAGCGCTATTTCCCAATGATGGCAAAGATCGCACATGTCCATCGCTGTCGCCCGATGGGTCGCAACTGGCATTTATTCTCGATCGAAATAAGCTGATGGTGATGGATATGAAGACCAAGAAGGTGCGTCAGCTTACCGATGGATCCACTCAGGCTCGCCGTACCAAGGGATTTACTGCTCACTGGTCGCCCGACAGTCGATGGATAGCCATCAGCTATACGGAGCCTCACCACGATCCTTATGGTGACATAGCCGTGATAGAGGCCGCTACCGGCAAGCTTACCAAGATTACCGCTACCGGATATTTTGACGAAAATCCGCGTTGGGTGATGGACGGAAACGCTATTCTGTTTCTGTCGGAGCGCTACGGTATGCGCAATCATGCTTCGTGGGGTTCGCAGTATGATGTGATGATCACATTCCTCAATCAGGATGCTTACGACCGTTTCCGTCTGAGCGAGGAGGACTATGCTTTGCTGAAAGAGGTGGAGAAAGCCCAGAAGAAGAAAAAAGAGCCGAAAGTGAAGGACTCTGACAAGGCGAAAGACAAGAAGAGCGACGCCGACGGAGATGAAGAGAAGAAAGATGATAATACCGATGTATTGAAGTTGGACTTCAATAATCTGGCGGAGCGTACAGTGCGTCTGACCCCGGCTTCGGCAAGCATATCGGATGCCATTATCGACAAAGACGGCAAGAAACTTTACTACATGGCTGCATTTGAGGACGGATATGATCTGTGGTCGGTGGATCTACGGAAGAAAGATGCGAAAATAGTGAAGAAACTCAATAGTTCGCCTGTGGGCATGGAACTTGATAATAATGGCAATATATTCCTGCTCGGATCGACGGTGAAGCGCTTTGAACCGAAGTCAGACAAGATAAAATCAATCACTATCTCGACCACGATGGAGCTTGAACCGGCACGTGAGCGTGAATATATGCTCCGCTATGTGTACAATGAGGTGCGCGAGCGCTTTTTCCGTACTGATCTCAACGGGGTGGACTGGAAGCGTATGTATGCCGACTATGCGAAATTCCTGCCTCATATCGACAATAATTATGATTATGCCGATCTGTTGAGCGAACTGCTTGGCGAACTCAATGTGTCGCATACAGGCGGACGTTATGGCGGCATGGGTGCCAAGAATCCTACTGCCACTCTGGGGCTGCTCTACGACATGAGCTACGACGGCCCGGGTCTTAAGGTGCAGGAAGTGCTTGCAAAGGGCCCGTTTGATCGTGCCACTTCTTCGATCATGCCCGGAGCTGTGATTACGGCTATCAATGGCGAGGAATTCGGTAAGAAAACCGATGCGCTTGCCGTTCTCAACGGTATGGCCGGAAAGAAGACACTGGTTAGTTACACTAATCCAGGTGGGTCAAAAGAGGATGAGGTGGTTCTGCCGATCAGTGCCGGAGTGCAGAGTCAGCTGCTTTATCAGCGCTGGGTGAAGCGTCAGGAGGCTATAGTAGACAGTCTGTCGGGCGGACGTCTCGGTTACGTGCATCTGCGTTCGATGGACGACGCAAGTTATCGCGCGATATATGCCAAATTGCTCGGCGAGTATGTGGATCGCGACGGTATGGTGATCGATACCCGCTGGAATGGCGGCGGGCGACTGCATGAAGACATAGAAGTGCTGTTCAGCGGCAAGACCTATCTTACTCAGGAGGTGCATGGCATTACGACTTCGGTGATGCCCTCGCGGCGCTGGAATAAGCCGAGTATCATGATAATAGGAGAGGCTAATTATAGCAACGCTCACGGAACTCCTTGGGTGTACAAGCATCTCGGTCTCGGCAAACTCGTGGGTATGCCTGTGCCCGGTACCATGAGCAGTGTCAACTGGGTGCGCTTGCAGGATTCGTCGCTTGTGTTCGGTATTCCGGTAGTGGGATTCCGCACAGCCGAGGGTAATTATCTGGAAAATACCCAGCTTGAACCGGATGTTAAGGTGGCAAATGATCCGGCCACAGTGGTACTTGGTGTGGACGATCAGCTTCGTGTGGCTGTGGAACAGCTTCTTAAACAACTTGACAAGAAATAATCTGTAATGGCTAAAATAGGAGATATAGTACGCTTCCTCAATTCAGTAGGAGGCGGAAAGGTGACAAAGATCCAGGGAAATCTGGCATATGTGGAGGATGAGGACGGGTTTGAGACTCCTGTACTGTTGCGTGAATGTGTTGTGGTGGGAGACTCGTCGGCCGAAGTCCCGGCACGTCGGCCTGATACGGTGGTAGAGGCCAAGGTAATACAGCCGTCGGATGCTGCACCTGTGCCAGTGGCGGTATACGAGGAGCCTGAGCCAGTGGAAGAGACTCCCGAGGGCGAGAAACTCAATGTGGTGCTTGCATACGAGCCCCGTGATCTGAAACATCTGTCATCGACCGTATTTGATACGTATCTGGTCAACGATTCAAATTATTATCTGTATTTCACATATCTTACCCGCAGTAATTCGGACTCGGAATGGACTACCCGCTATGCGGGAATGGTGGAGCCAAATATACAAGTGTTTGTGGGCGAGATATGCCGTGAGGATCTGCCGGAAATGGATCATCTGGCCGTTCAGTATGTGGCTTTTAAGCGTGGCAAGGAGTTTTCGCTCAAAAGTCCGGCATCGGTAGAACTCAAGGTGGATACCACCAAATTCGCAAAGCTACATTGTTTCCGCGATAATGTATACTTTGATGTTCCGGTAATAGCGTTTGATGTTGTTAAGGACGATGCGCCGTGTCGTTCGGTGAGCGTGAATGTGTCCGCTCTTGAGGATTCCATGCGTGGCAAGATCAAAGCAGACCGTGTCAAGAAGCGTGTAGTGAAGAAGCAGCCGAAACATGACCGACGTAGCGATGTGATAGTGGTGGATCTGCATATAAGCGAGCTGGTGGACAATATACGCGGGCTTTCAAATGCCGATATGCTCAACATTCAGATTGATGAATTCAGCCGTGTGATGGATGAGCATCTTTCTCACAAGGGTCAGAAAATAGTCTTTATACATGGTAAGGGCGAGGGAGTGCTCCGTAATGCCATTATGAAAGAGTTGCGTCACCGCTACAAGGGACATGATGTGCAGGATGCTTCTTTTCGCGAATATGGCTTCGGTGCCACACAGGTGACCATACGATGATATTTTGTTTCTCAGGTACCGGCAATACCCGATATGTGGCATCGCTGATAGCGAAGTTGCTGCCGAATGAGGAGGTGGTGGATATCACTGCCGCGACTTCGCTGCGGTGGAATGTGACAGGTCAGCTCCGTGTGATATGGGCCATGCCGGTGCATAGTTGGGGAATGCCGGACGCCGTGTGTGCTTTCATGCGGGATGTGGAGCTTACGGGTGCCGGAGATGTACCGCAGTTTATGGTGTGTACCTGTGGCGATGATGTTGGACTTGCCCATGAGATGTGGCGTAAGTATGTGTCTGTACGTGGTTGGAGGCCATGTTCGGCTCATTCGGTGGTGATGCCAAACACTTATGTGTGTCTGCCTGGATTTGATGTGGATCCGCACGGTGTGGCCGAACTGAAGATGTCGAAAGTCTATGGTCGGGTGCGCGAGGTGGTGCATGCCATCAAGTGCAGATCGAAAATAGATGATGTGGTAAAGGGACGCATGGCATGGCTGAAGACTAAGGTGGTATATCCCTTGTTTATGAAAATGCTGATTTCTCCCAAATCATTTCATGTCACGGACGCTTGTGTGTCGTGCGGCCGTTGTGTACGGCAGTGTCCGATGGAAAATATTGCTATGGGAGAGGATCGACGTCCGGTATGGGGCGGCGATTGCACTTTGTGTCTGGGGTGTTATCATGTGTGTCCATGTCATGCTGTGGAGTACGGCAAATCCACCAGAGCTAAAGGACAGTGGATGTGTCGGCCAGAGAGCTGATCACATGAGGCAACAGGGCTGATGCCGATCCGCATCCGTCGGGCAGATGCAATAACATTAAGGCTACTCCACGGTCGCGCAATAAGTCGGCTATGTGCGGCGAAACGATATCAGCGGTGTCTATCAATACATCGAGGCCTCCCCAGTGGGTGAATACATGGTCGATAGAGCGTGTTAGTGAGATGTCGTTGTATCCGCCTGTCATCGAGTGGAACTGAGATCCTGTCTGCTGTGCCGTATGCGAGCCTTTATGGTTGTCTGTGTCGCAGAATGCCACTCTGCATCCTGCCTGTCGCAAATGTCGGATTATGGCTATACCTGCTGTGGATGTGCCTGCCGTGACATATACGCGCATGTGATCCAATGTCGCTGTCTGACTTGTCGCACGGCGGGTTGATGATTTGGTGCTGCGTGGTTTCAGACGTCCGTTGCGGTAGTCCTCCATTCGTCGTTCGAGGTAGTTGTCAGCCATTTTTCTTTGATTCGATACTTTGTTCGTTGTTGTGATGCTTTTTCGGCTCTACTTTCAGCTTGAGCGAATCAAATCCTTTGCCATATACGCCGTTGACATTGGCTTGAGTGATAAAGGCATTTTCGTCGATGCTTTTTATGATGCGGAATATTGTGACCGATTCGATTTTTCGGCACATTACCAGGAGTATCTTTATATTGTGTTTTGAATACCATCCTGTTCCGTCGATAACGGTGCAACCTCGCTTGGCATCGTTATTGATGGCTGTGGCTATCTCTTCCCAGTGGGATGAAAATATGGTGAACTGTACGGCTTGGCGTGTGGTGTTGATAATCATGTCGGCCATATACGATACGATAACAAGTACCACGAATCCATAAACTACGGTGTCGATCTGATGCCATATAAGATAGGACGAGGATATGATGCACATATCCGTATATAACATGACGCGGCCTATGCTCACGTTGGATTTTTTATTGACCATGGCTGCAACGATATCGGTGCCTCCGGTGCTGCCGTTGTGGGTGAATACTACGCCTATGCCTATGCCGCACATCAGCCCTCCGATGATGATGTTCATAAATGTCTGTTGCTCGATGAGCGGGCCGTCGAACATGGGTATGAGCACACCGATAAACAGGGATATAATGGTGGCTCCGAAGATTGTGCGTACCACAAATTGCTTGCCGATAGTGCGGAAAGCAAATGCCAACAGCACAAGATTGATGGCGTATTGTGTCACTGCTACCGGTATGCCGAATGGCAGGTAACGTTCAGTGATGAAAAAAACTATAGTACCAACACCGGTTACTCCCCCGACTACGACTTTTTCAGGGAAAATAAAAGCTGAAAAACCAAATGCATACAGAAATATGCCAAATGTGATGAGGACATAGTCGCGAGACGACATCCATAATTTCTGACCGGATAATTGCATGTCTCAGATAGTCTGTTTTTATGTTTATTTGCTGCAAAGATACGTTAACAAGGTGTGTGCTACAAATAAAATTCTCAATAATTTTACTTAACTTTGGCCTCTGTAATGTAAAAATCACTCTTGGAGTATGGCAGGCATATTGAAATTTAAGGCTATGGCATGGCTGGTGTTGCTTCTCGGGACATCGGCTCCGTCTGTTGCCGCAGCTGATTTTGTGGATTTTACACCATCGGACAGGCTGGTGGAAGTCGATGTGCATGCCATAGGCGGTGCAAGTTCTGTGATGCAGAACTATAAAAGTTGCTTCCCTCAGATACAGAATCTGAATGTGAATATGGGTGCTTCACTTGGAATAGGAGCGAGAGCCGTGTTCGGCCTGCGCGGATATTTGGGTTTTGGTACAGCTATTGATGTTACACTTAATAATTACAATGTGGATATGGCTGTGATGGGGACTGATCGTGCCAGCATGAGTGCGGTATTCATAGATAATCATACGTACAAGGTGAATGTGCCGGTGTTTGTGAGTTTTCGCTTCAATGTAGACCGCAGCGTGCGATGGAACGTTGATGTCGGTGTATATTATTCATACGGGTTTGCCGGAACTCAGAAGCAGAATATCTATCGGGCGGATATCAATGAGATGGAGGAATTGGTGTCTCAGAAACTTAATGTCAAAACGGACTACTATCATTCGGAGAATACGTTTATCAACAGTTTCAATCGTGGCGACATCGGTCTGCATGTGGCGACATCGCTGAACTTTGGCCCGCATCTGCTTGTGGGTGTCCGTGCGCAGACCGGCTTAAAAAATTCCGCGCGCCCCAACGGAGTGCGTAATCCCATGATCCGCAATTATGATTTCCATGCGGTGTTGGGTTATAGATTTTGATAACAAACAAATCATACAGATTCATATATAAACAAGATTTATGGATAATAAGGAAATAGTGCTCAGTGGTATCCGCGCGACGGGAAACCTGCACCTGGGCAATTACTACGGAGCTTTGTCGAAATTTCTGCGCATGCAGGATGATGAGAAATACGACAATCTGTTTTTTATCGCCGATCTTCATGCGCTGACAACCAATCCGGATCCTGATCAGCTTCATGCAAATGTGAAGAACATTGTGACAGAATATCTGGCTGCGGGACTTGATCCGGAAAAGTCGACAATATTCGTGCAGAGTGATGTCCCTGAAGTGTCGGAAATGTATCTGCTCCTGAACATGCATGTCGGTATTGGAGAACTGATGCGTACGGCTTCGTTTAAAGACAAGGCTCGCAAGGCTCTCGGAATAAAGAGCGACAGCGAGGACATAGAACATGAAATAATAGGCAATGAAACGAACAAGCGTGTCAATGCCGGTCTGCTTACCTATCCCACGCTTATGGCGGTCGATATTCTGATACAAAAGGCTCATAAAGTGCCTGTGGGCAAGGATCAGGAGCAGCATCTTGAGCTGACACGTCGTTTTGCTCGTCGTTTCAACTCGTTCTATGGTGTGGATTATTTCCCGGAACCAGTCAATTTTGATTTCGGCGGAAAGCCGGTTAAGGTACCCGGACTTGATGGTTCGGGCAAGATGGGCAAAAGCGAAGGCAACTGCATCTATCTTATAGACGAAGAGAAGGTGCTTCGCAAGAAGGTGATGCGAGCAATGACAGATGAAGGCCCGAAAGAGATGAACTCGCCTGTTTCGTTGCCTGTGCAAAACCTGTTCTCGCTCATGGAGCTTACCTCGTCGCACGAGGTGCTTCAGCAGTTCAAGGATGCCTATGCCGATTGCTCAATACGCTACGGTGATCTGAAGAAACAGCTTGCAGAAGACATATTGAAAGTGACTTTGCCGATACGTGAGCGTATAATTGAACTCCAGAATGACGATGCTTACATAGCTCGTGTGTTGCGCCAGGGTGCCGAACGAGCACGTGAACGTGCGTCGGTTACGTTGCGTGAAGTGCGAGACATCATGGGCATACGTAAATTCTATTGACAATAGCATTACGCATAAATCAAGAGCGCGATTCCGTCGGGATCGCGCTCTGTCTGTTTTAAGAATGTGTTGTGGTCAGAGATCTGTGTTGAACAATTCTTTAGCCTGATCGGTAAGCAGGGATGAGATGTAGATCGGCGATAATGTCACATCGATTGCACCATAGGAGTAGGGCAGCACCTCGTAGTGGTTGTAGTGGAATACAATGCAGCCGTTGAGAATATATACGGATGCGGGTATTGCGAATTCGCTGATCTGTATATCTGCAAGTTCGTCCGGCATTATGTCGAGTTGGCGTGCAACTTCATTCTTGATAGCATCAAGGATGTCGTCCTCGGAGCCTTCTTTAAAAAGCCAGTCATAGTTTATGACGTTGCCTGTGGTAAGATCATATGAAAAAGGAAATGATCCGCTGTTTGGGTGTGCGCCACCCATATACTGGATTGTCTGAACGTTGAAAGTGGCGAGCTGATCGTTGATCTCTGTCAGTTGAATTTTTACATTGTTGAAATAATTGGCCTGGATAGAGATACTGCTGTTGTCGTTGTCGGGTATATTGGATATCGTTGTTATCGAGTCGCCAAGTTCGTAAGCTTTGGCATCGGCTGTATAATCCAGAATCACAGAGTCGATATCTCGGATTTTCTGGTCGGGAAACGCAATGGCCAGCAGAGTGTCTTGAAGAGAAGAGATGTCGTATGCTCCTATTGATGTAGGCCATTGGACATCGGCGGATATTGTGAGATAGCATTCAAATTCAGGATCAAATGATTTTATTTTGAAATTGCGGCTTGCGCTTTTGATGTCCATAGTCATTTTCATGCTGGAAATGATGGAGTCGGTATCATTGGCCGATCCATTACCATTGCCACAGGAATACGCGGAAGTCATCAGCGCTATGGTGGCTGCGCTCAGAAATAATCGGGATGTTTTCATTCTGTAATGTTAAAAAAAATATTCTTGTTTATAACTAACGTAAATCTGTCGGTTATAGTTTGTCATAAAAATAAAAAAGTTTTGTCGCTATAATGTGTGAAAATAAGTGAATGAAGTTAAACTTTATTACATCAATGTTTGAATTATTGTATTATAAATGCTTATCTTTGCATCGCAAAATGATTTATTAATTTTTAAATATTAAAACTATGTCAGAAATTGCAAATCGCGTTAAAGCTATCATCGTTGACAAACTTGGTGTAGACGAAAACGAAGTAACTGAAGCTGCATCTTTCACCACCGATCTCGGCGCAGATAGCCTTGACACCGTAGAACTCATCATGGAGTTTGAGAAAGAATTCGGCATCACTATTCCCGATGATAAGGCTGAAAGCATTGCCACTGTAGGTGACGCTGTTGCTTACATTGAGGCCGCAAAGGCTTAAGTGACCACTTGAGTCCGAGCATCTCTTCTCTCCTCTTTTAATACGCTTATATTATTTGCTCTATAACAAAGAATGGAATTAAAAAGAGTAGTAGTGACAGGTCTTGGTGCCATCACTCCGCTGGGCAATGACGTGGCCTCCACCTGGGAAGCTGCCAAAGCCGGTAAGAGCGGTGCCGCGCCGATCACTCATTTCGATGCTTCGCTGTTTAAGACCCAGTTTGCCTGCGAAGTGAAGAATTTTAATGCTGCAGAGCACATTCCTGACCGCAAGAAGCTCCGTACGCTTGACCTTTATGCGCAGTATGCGCTTGTTGCCGCCAAGCAGGCCGTTGCCGACAGCGGTATTGAGAATACTGAGAATCTGGATCGCAACCGTGTGGGTGTGATTGTGGCGGCCGGTATAGGCGGTCTGCATACCTTTGAGGAAGAGGCCGGATATTACGCGCTTAACAAAGAAAACGGCCCCAAATACAATCCTTTCTTCATACCGAAGATGATTGCCGATATTGCATCGGGTCATATTTCTATGGAGTATGGCTATCACGGACCCAACTATGGAGTGGTATCGGCATGTGCTTCATCGAACAATGCTATAATTGACGCATTCAACTACATCCGTCTCGGAAAAGCAGATGTGTTTGTGACCGGAGGTGCTGAAGCTGCTATATATCCTGCCGGTGTCGGTGGCTTTAACTCAATGCACGCTCTGTCGACACGCAATGATAGCCCCGAGACTGCATCTCGTCCGTTCAGCAAGTCTCGCGACGGTTTTGTAATGGGAGAGGGTTCGGCTGTGCTTGTGCTTGAGGAACTCGAACACGCTAAGGCTCGTGGTGCCAAGATCTATGCTGAAGTCGTAGGCGGAGGCATGTCGGCCGATGCCTATCATCTCACTGCCACTCACCCCGATGGTCTGGGCGCCAAACTCTCAATGCAGATGGCTCTTGACGATGCTGGTATGAAGCCCGAAGATATCGACTATATCAATGTGCATGGAACATCTACTCCTGTGGGTGATGTGTCGGAAATAAAGGCTATCGTAGAACTATTCGGTGATGCGGCCTACAAGCTTAATATCAGCTCTACCAAGTCTATGACCGGTCACCTTCTCGGAGCTACCGGCGCACTTGAAGCTATGTTCAGCATCAAGGCAGTGGAAGAGGATATAGTGCCTCCCACAATCAATCATGCTGAGGGCGATGATGATGAAAACATTGACTACAACTTGAACTTCACTTTCAACAAGGCTCAACAGCGTACAGTACGTGCCGCTCTTTCGAATGCTTTCGGCTTCGGCGGACACAACGCTACCGTGATAGTGAAGAAGTATGAAGAATAATATTTTTCTCCATATATGATAGAGAGGCGGATTTTTATGAATCCGCCTCTCTACTTGTATGGATGTTCGTTAATTTTTTTGTTTCGATCATATTTGCCATTACAACGGTATTGTTGTGTTTGTTGTCGTGAGGGTTATATGGAAGTATCACGATGTCATGGGGCTGTATCAGCTGTCTGAATTTCATAAAAGTCTCCGACTGGTTTAGTTCTGCGGTATATCGGCTTTTGAATGCGGCCCAACGGTTGATAGGATCGGCATGAAACCAGTAGCGGATGTCATTGAGGTGCTATGTTTTTGCCCATAAGTTATAGTGGAAATTGCCATGTCTTAATCCACGAGGCCATAGGTGGTCAATGAATGTCCGGAATCCATCGTCTGACGATGCGGGGTTATATGAGCGTTTGATTTGGCTTTCATGATTGTAATATAGGTAATTGTATGGACGGAAGTCTGATGAATGCCGTATAATCAATCAACATCGATACTGATGATAAAGGTTACCACGCTAATGTGCTGAATGTGAAGTGCGTCAGTCGAAGTAGCGGCTACGGATCATCAGTTCGGAAGCATGCCATGTTTTGTCGGACAATGGTCGTCGCGGAGTGCGGAGCAGGCTTGAGCCGAGTCCGCGATATTGGCGGGCTGATTGCGGATCAGATCGGTATGAATCGACCGACATCACATCAAGTATGGTAGGGAATATGTCGGCCTGTGTGGCCGTTGTGTCTGAGACGAGTTTTCCTATGCCGGAGTTGATGATAAACAGAGGTGTATGATAGTCGGCAAGCATTGGTGATATGCAATTGTGGCGAATCTCATGGTCGCCGGTTATGACGATCACGCTGTTGTCAAACAGGTCGCTGTTTTCAAGAAACCGTATGAATCCGGCAAGTGATTCGTCGAAGTGAGCGAGTCGTAGCAGATAGTTTCGGTCGCGCGGATCGATGTTCGGCGGAATGGCTCGTTCGATCTCCGGATTAACGGAGACATCTGGATTCTGATATGGATCGTGCATTGACACTGTTGATATGAGTATGCAGAAAGGTCGTGGGCAAGATTGAATAAAATCGGATGCTCGGTTGAATATTATACTGTCGCGATTAAGTGTGGATGAAGGAGCCACATTGTCGGTCAATGAGTCGTATCCATAGCTGAGTGACGTAAGTCCGTGACTCCATAAAGAGCGAGGTTCGCTTATGATCTCGGCGGAAAAATGATGAATCAGCGCTTTGGGTAGTGACGGATAGTCGGCCGACGCATAACGTGAGACAAACGCTTCGTGTCGAAGCGGAAGCAATCCCGTGTTGATGATGAACTGCCCGTCGGATGATCGTCCCGCTCCGGCAAGTACTTTGAGTTTTGGGGCACGTATGACGGTAGAGTCGGCAAGTATTGATGTAAGTGTGGGAGCTACCGAATTAATGTATGGCAGGTCGAGTACCGAACTGCTCAAAGATTCCACTATGATTAGCACCAGATTGCATTGAGAGTTGTGGCTTAATATGTCGGCATGACATTGTGGCAGAGAGTCGGCCGGAGCTTTGAGTGCATCGGCAATCATATCCGACTCCAGAGGGGTGAGTGTGTGGTTGCTTTGCAGATTTTCGGTGAGTATCTTTATGCTATAACCTGTGAATCCATAGTCGCGAAGTTTGGCAAGCCAGCTTAGCTGCATATTCCAGTTTTCAGCATATTGCGCTATGGTATCACGAAAGCCGGTCTTGTATTCGATGGAGGTGCGTCGAAGTCCGATAACCAGGGAGCCGATAAGAAGTATAAGGCATGTAGATGCGTAGTAAAATCTTAATCTACGATCTGCTTTGCCATTTTCGTGACACGATATGACAATGTCGGCGGCAACAAGCGGCAGAAAAAGCCAGAATAGATCGTAAAGACGCACTGAGTCCAAGAAGCTTCGGACAACAAACTCGTTGCCGGCATACTCTATGCTATACATTCCGGCCGGAATGATGTCGGTAAAATTGCGTGAATAGACAATGTTGATATATATAAGAAGTACGGCTGCCGACAATGCCGCTACAAAAGACCAGCGCCATTCCGGTCTGATCCATAAAAATGGAAGGAACAAGAGAGCCGAGTCTGTGACTGATGTCCATGTCATGGTGAGCATGCTCAAGGCGCCTTGAGGTAACACTTCGGCTTTAAACAGCATTATAGAAAGCGCAGTGACTGCAACGGACGCTGTCACGAATGATGTTGCGGATCTACTTTTGATAGGTGGAGGTGTCATATCTCAACAAAAGTACAAAATTATTTTACCTATTTCAGGGGCATAGGCATAAAATTCGATGTACGAGTTGCTTTTGGATTCACGGTATACCGGTGGCGTAAATTGAAGCACCGAGTAAACTCCATTAAAGGAGTTTGGCTGCACTATTGTCCTCCTATTTTCAGGAGTATGGTTCGTTGACAAACACATTTTTTTAACATTATTTAGTGGCCTGATCGGCATAAATAATGCTACGTTCAACTTCGGTTTATGAAACGTCTTGTCCCGTTTCTGTCCCGTCTGATTTTGAAAACAGCCCGTAAATCTGTGATTTGCGGGCTGTTAGGTGTTTTGTGGTCGGGGTGACAGGATTCGAACCTGCGACCACCTGGTCCCAAACCAGGTGCGCTACCGGACTGCGCTACGCCCCGAATAGGTGCCCGCCATCATAGCGGAGGCTCACCGTATTTGCGTTGCAAAATTACATATATTCTATCAAATATGCAATATCTGTGGGATTTAATTTTAAGGGGATGTCGGTAAGTCAATGTTTTTCACTAAATTTGCATGCACTTATTATTTGAGTATTAATATTATGTTTTTATCAATGCGATATTTGGCTCTTGTTCTTACGTCAATGTTTATTGTTGCCGGATGTGGAAAAAAATCTGACAATGTAACGGTGGAAGTCACTAGGTCCGATGAGGATATAGAGATAGCGGATTATGAGCACGGGGTGTCTAAACTGACTCAAAGGCAGCTTGACAGTCTGGCTGTGAATGCGATAGATGAACTTCAGCCCGGACAAGCTGTGGGTGTGCTGATGTATTATGCTGACATAGTCAATGAGTCGAGAGGCGGCAAGAGATGGGAGACCATGCGTAAGTTCCGGGATGTGTATGATATTGTATTGAGCAATCATGGCAGTGATTTTCGCGCGGCAGTAGATAAGATCCGGTCGGAAAAAGGGGTTGATCTCGCCAAGACTTACGATGTCTATGCCGGACGTCTTACTGATTATGATGATGCTTCGGGAGTTATAGTTGCAGAGGAGGTCAAAACGGACAGTATGGCGATCTCGTCTGATTCCACTAAGTTTGTGCCTGCCGACTCTTTAAGTTGATGTCCTGAACAATCAATCCGGCAAGTGTAAGCCCGAAAATTGCAGTTATGTGGCATAAGGCTCCGTTTATGGCTATTTTCCCATATGATTTCGCTGTGTCTTCGGTGGCTGTTTTGCCTTGGTTTGTCAATAACTCATCTGAATAGGCGCACTTGAATTTTTTTCGTGGCATTATACCTGTCTTTTTGAAACGCCGGCGCAATGCAGCTGCAAGCGGGCATCCTTTTACATTCCAGAATTCGGCTACTTTTACACGTGTGGGGTCGAGTTTCAGCGCGGCTCCCATTGAAGACAGCAGTCGTGCATGTGAGTTGCAGGTATTTAATATAAGTAGGGCTTTCGCCGATAGTGAGTCTATGGCATCGACTACATAGTCATAGTCTGACAGATTGAATTCGCCAGCTGTTTCCGCATCATACATTTTATATACAGATGTTATTTCGGCCTGAGGGTTGATCTCGAGCAATCTGTCGCGTAACACATCGACTTTCGGTTTTCCGATGGTGGCGGATGTGGCCATTAGCTGGCGGTTTATGTTGGTAGCTGCTACAACATCGGCGTCGACTATGGTGATATGACTCACTCCGCTCCTTACAAGAGCCTCTGCGGTCCAACTGCCCACACCTCCAACTCCGAATATTATTACGCTGGTCTGTTCCAGAAAAGTCATTGTGCCCGATCCTAACAGGCGTTCCACTCTGTTGAAATATTCCATAGGTCAAATTCAGGTCAGTCGAAAAATTCAGATAGGCTTTCAAGTCCGGAGCCGGCTTCTGTGTCGGGAGTCGTAGGTGGTTTTGCTGTGATGCCGCCTATAGGCGATGTCTGTTTTGTGTCCGGTGTACAGGTGGTCATCTTTGCAATTCTGACGGGTTTTATGTTAGCGGAATTTGAAGCCAGAGGCTTTTCTTCAGGGGTCGGTCGCTGTTCTTCGGAAGCAGATTGAGGTGTGGTTGCCGATGCTATAAGTGTGTCGGTGTTTGGTGCCGATACAGTAGACCGTGATTCGTTGACAAGTGCGTAGAATCGATCTATGCGTCCGGCTCCGAAATAATTTTTGGCATAGTATGTGGCATCAAGTGAGGATATTATCACGCCTCGCGAGGATGATGCGTGAATGAAGTTTCCGTTGCCGACGTATATTCCGACATGGCCTACTGACGAGGTCCCATTGGTAGAAAAAAACACAAGATCTCCACGTTCCAACTGAGATCGGTCGAGGGTGCTGCAATATTGATGTTGTTGCGTTGATGTCCGGGGGAGTTTCAGCTCGACAGCCTTTTTGTAGACCTGAAGCACAAATCCAGAGCAGTCCACTCCGGATCGGTCATTTCCACCATAGCGGTAAGGTGTTCCGAGCCACGTCATGGCTTCTCTGAGCAATGCACCGGTTACCGGTGAGTCTGTTTCAGACAAGTCTATGCGCTGGGGTACGGCTGTCGCATGTCCTGTTTTTGAAGATGCGTAGGATCGTGATGGCGTTTTTTTTGACGTGCCGCACGATGATAAGCCCACGGTGAGCGTGGTCATTACTATTATAAGAGTCAGTTTGTAAATCAATCTGGACATACCGTTATATTGGTGTGAGGAAGAGAAGTAAGTGTATTGGTCTGTTGGGATTTTCTACAAAATTAGCTATTTTCTCACATTTATATAGTGTTTTTTGCGTTTATAGAGTAAAAAAGTCTGAAATATAACGGCCGCAGTATTAAATCAGTTTAATTTGACCTATCTTAACTTTATGGCATGATTTTATCTATTATTTTTGTGGTCTAAACCAAGTGTTAATTTTAACGATTCATTATCTAAATATTTAACATTGTCATATTATGAAAAATTCCTTAGGACTTACTTTCAGGCTGGTGGGTGCGGTGATGTTGGGCATATATGCCCACGCTGTCCCTGCTCAGGCGGTAGCCGCAAATTCGATGGGGTCCGTTGACTTCACCAAGGCGGCAGAGTCAACCATCAACGGTGTTGTGAGTATAAAGAGTTTTGCCACTCCACGCAGTCAGCGCGGCATGAGTGGCGGTGATTTTTTTAGCGATCCTTTTTTAGAATTCTTTTTCGGCGGAAGACCTCAAGGTCGACAGCAACCCCGTCAGCAGGGCGAAGAAGCCCAGCGGGAGCTTGGTCTTGGTTCGGGTGTCATTATATCGTCTGACGGTTACATCGTAACCAATAATCATGTAATTGACGGAGCCGAGCGTCTGGAAGTGACACTAAATGACAACCGAGTGTTCAATGCCACTGTGGTTGGAGCTGACGAAGCGACAGATCTGGCACTCATAAAAATTGATGCAGATAACCTGCCGGTAATACCGATGGGCAATAGTGATGACCTTAAAGTAGGTGAATGGGTTCTTGCCGTTGGTAATCCGTTTGGCCTCACATCCACAGTCACTACGGGGATTGTAAGCGCTAAAGCACGTAGTATCTCTACCGGCACACCGTATGGACGCCGTATGGGTATAGAGTCGTATATCCAAACAGATGCCGCTGTGAACCCCGGAAATTCCGGTGGAGCACTTGTAAATCTCAATGGAGAGCTGGTTGGTATCAATACTGCCATATATTCGCAGACAGGCAGCTACACGGGTTATTCATTTGCTGTACCTACATCCATAGTTACAAAAATTATGGCTGACCTAAAAGAATTCGGCACTGCGCAACGCGCTGTACTTGGCATTTCGTTTACCGAACTTACCGATAGACAGGCCAAGGAAAAGGGCATAAAGCTTGTCAATAGCGGTCTGCTCGTAGGAAAGGTCAATGATCGCAGTTCGGCAATGGAAGCCGGCCTGGAAGCCGGTGATGTGATAACAGCCATAAACGGCGTTGAAACACATACATCGGCTCAGCTTCAGGAGCAGATCAACCGCTATCGTCCGGGCGATGAAATAACAGTGACTTATGTTCGAGACAATAAGTCGCACACCGTGCCGGTGACATTATACAACAGCTCCGGAAGCACCAAAGTCACCACTGCCGGCACTATCACCGATCTCGGATGTGCATTTATTAAAGTGAGCGAAAGTGCCTGCCGCCAGCTTAGAATATCGGGAGGTATACAGGTGACCGGACTTCGCGACGGACGTTTTAAAGATGCCGGAATAAAGGACGGATTCATTATACTTGAAGTCAACAATATGCGTATTACCTCGCAGGATGACATAGAGAAAATATACAAATCTATCGTGCGGTCATCCGACTCAGATCATGTGATGTTCATTATCGGCATATATCCAACCGGCAAGAAAATGTACTATGCCGTAGATCTTACCGAATGATAATTACTATGATATAAATACTTATAGCTATATTTTCCTGCCGCATGGCGGTGTGATGCAAATCCATCATACCGCCATGATTTTTAATTTGCAAAGCAGAAAAAAAATGTGTAACTTTGCAGTCGCTTTTTAGCATCCCGTGTGATGGGAAATTAAGGAGCACTTAATTTTTAGTAACACATTAATTACATTTAATCAACAATGAAAACATTTCAGCTCACCGCCGAGCCCCGTACTGATCTCGGCAAGAAAGCCGCAAAGGCTCTCCGCAAAGAAAACAAGATTCCCGTAGTGCTTAATGGCGGTGAAATCATCACTCTTCCTTACAACGGTACTCTCCGTGAAGGCGAAAAGTTAGTTGAAATAGGCAATGGCAAGGGTCTGATCACAACTGATCTCTTTGTAACAAACGAAGCTGTACGTAACCTCGTTTACACTCCCGATATCTTTGCTATCGAACTCAATGTACACGGTGAAAAACGTATGGCCGTGCTCAAGGACATCCAGTTCCACCCCGTTAAGGACACCATCCTCCACATGGATCTCCTTGAAGTCAACGACAGCAAGCCTGTGACAGTAGAAGTTCCCGTGAAGCTCGAAGGTCACGCCGAAGGTGTAAAAGCCGGTGGTAAGCTCACACTCTCCATGAAGAAGATCCGTGTGAAAGCTCTCTATACTCAGATCCCCGAACGCGTTGTTATCAACGTTGACAACCTTGGCTTGGGCAAGACTCTCCAGATCGGCGAACTCCACTTCGACAACCTCGAACTCATGAACGCCAAGAACGCCGTTGTATGCGCCGTACAGCTCACTCGTGCCGCACGTGGTGCTCAGGCTGCTGCAGCTGCCGGTAAGTAATCTCGTTATCAGAGTTTAGCTTATGAAATACTTGATTGTGGGCTTGGGCAATATCGGTGCTGAATACCGAAACACCCGCCACAACATAGGATTTATGATATTGGATGCCTTAGCTGAGGCATCCAATATTACTTTTGCTACAGAACGTTACGGAGATGTGGCACGCATGCGTATGAAAAACCGTCAGCTTGTGCTACTCAAGCCTTCGACCTACATGAATCTGAGTGGTAATGCCGTGCGTTACTGGAAGGAAAAGGAAGGAATCGACACTGATCATATACTTGTGCTTGTGGATGATATCGCTTTGCCATTTGGAGCGGTGCGCATAAAGCCCCGTGGTTCGGATGCAGGTCACAACGGACTTAAGAACATTGCTCAGATGCTTGGCACGGATGCTTATCCGCGTCTGCGATTCGGCATAGGCAACGATTTTCCGCGAGGATGTCAGGTAGATTATGTTCTCGGACAATTTACTCCGGAACAACGGCTGCAACTGAAGCCACGCATAGAGGTTGCCATCGAGGCTCTCGGCACATTCTGTCTGGCTGGTATACAGACAGCCATGAACACCTATAATAACAAGTAACCCGGATATGGCCAAGACTGAAGTCAGAATCGATAAATGGATATGGGCTGTGCGTATATTCAAGACGCGCACTATTGCTGCCGATGCATGCAAAAAGGGACGTGTGATGATAGGCGATGTCATAGCCAAGCCGTCGCGCATGGTGAAAGTAGGCGATGTGGTCAGCGTGCGCAAGCCTCCGGTAACCTATTCGTTCAAGGTGCTTGCATTGACTGAAAATCGTCTTGGTGCCAAACTTGTGCCGGAGTATATGGAAAATGTCACTCCGCAGAGCCAGCTCGATCTTCTCGATGTGGTTCGCATCAGCGGTTTTATCGATCGCCGTAAAGGTCTGGGGCGTCCTACAAAGCGTGAAGGTCGCGAACTGTCGAGATTTACCGACAGCATGTACGACACTGACGGATGGGATTTTGATTTCGACGAGGACTTTTTTGACGAAGAGGCTGAATCCTAAGATTAGATTTACCGCATTACTTGATAGAGCCGTTACTCATATCCCACGCAGCAACCTCGATATATTAAGATGCATCATTTTTCCGGCTCCTGCTGTTTCGTAGACACAGGTTTGCCGGATTTTTCTGAAAGAGCCATTGCGAACTCATCCGGATCAGCAGCATTGAAGAATATAGGACGGACACTTTTTATCCATTTGCGGTCAAAAAATACTATTACGCCTTTTTGCGGATACAGGTTGACTCTGCCCATCGACATGGGTAGCAAATAGTCCTGTGTCAGTTTGTCTACACTATCTGTGTCGAAATCCACCACACTGATACTCTCTATTTTGTCTATCGGAAACGACACATGACGGCACCCCCAACGTCTTACCACAATTTCATTGTCGGTTAATTCGATGGCACTCCTCGTCCTTATCATGTGCACCATGAACTCGAACCATAGCGGTATAAGCATACATATCAGAGCAAATACCAACATTGGATATATGCTTCCAACAGAGGGGATTAATGCCATAACTATAATCATGACGAAGCTAAAACCCCATATAGAAAACCGGTCAAAGAGAGGTGCGTCTGTATAGTAGCATTTGAATATGCTGTAAGATGTAGTCTGTTCGGTCATGTTGTTTTCCAATTCGGCAGGTAATATTGTGGAGTCCAAAGATAAAAAAAAATTGAATAGAGTGTAACTTTTAGGAGTGAATCTGCACCTAACGTTGCAAAAACATAAAGAAAATGGAAAGTCCACCAAAAACAAGCAGGGAGTTTGCTTCTTTTGTCAAAGAACATTTCCGAATCATTAATAAAGTTTGCTGGGTCTATGCGACCCCGAAAGTGCCTTACGAAGATTTACGTCAGGAAATTCTTACAAACCTTTGGTTGGGGTTAGATCAATTTCGGGGTACGAGTAAATTGTCAACATGGGTTTATCGTGTGGCCGTCAACTCAGCGTTAATGACCATTCGCAATTATAAGCCAAAGGTTGAGACTCTGCCATTTGAACTCTCGGGTGTCGATATTTCATCGGAAGCAGAGGACAATAAAACCGAACGTCTTGCCGCTCTTCACGAGTTGATAAACCAACTTCTTCCGATTGAAAAAGCGATTATTCTACTATGGCTCGATGAATATTCCTACGAAGAAATAGCAGAAATTATAGGGATTGAAAGGAACAATGTGGCGATCAAACTTCACAGGATTAAAAACAAACTCATCTCAAAATCTAAATAATATGGACTTGGACGAACTCAAAAAAAGCATGTCAACTCTCGACGATGTACTCGCTGAAAAAAGTGTTGAAGCAGTAAACTTCGAAATCTCGA
Source organism: uncultured Muribaculaceae bacterium (assembly GCA_910578305.1). Taxonomy (GTDB): domain Bacteria; phylum Bacteroidota; class Bacteroidia; order Bacteroidales; family Muribaculaceae; genus Paramuribaculum. Next base: position 2,598 of record CAJTQH010000002.1, on the reverse strand, counting down.
CATGCAATACTGCGCAAAAGAAAATAATGAAGATGTATCGTAAAGGCGCATTTTCATGTGTGATTATCGCTGTAGTGTTCTTAACAGCATGGAACGCCGGTTTTGGTAATGATGCGTTCCCTTTTGCATACAAGTTGTTTCTCGGTTCATTCCTGGCGGTAGCAGCAATATGGTATGCCTATCTTTACTTCAAGACAAAAAAAATAAATATTGCAGTATCGACACCTATGCAGACAATGAAGCAGGTGGCTTCACTACGATTTTGTGCCCTTACGGGAGAAATCGTGCTCGGAATGGTTATGGTAGTGTTTTTTACATTGTTCTTGTCAAACCTTTGGGTGGTAGGACCGTATCGTTTTTGGATTGTAATTACAGCTATTGTAGTGTTTATAGTCCTTTTGGTCACTGTATATTTGCCACGTATGATCCGCGACTTCAAAAATCTAACAGCTATGGAATAAACCGACAGGATGAATTATCTCGTTTTCGGCGTATAGAAAACGAGAGAACTCAGTGATTGTACCGTTAAATTGTTGAGAAAATGGTCTGTCGGACTATAGCCGTATGAGAACGAAGTATTTGCCTTGCCAGCCTATGAGCGTGGAGTCATCAAGTGCCGCAATACGTTGAATGGGAATAGGAGTATCGGTATAGCGAGCAATGATGTTTCCTGTCCAGTCGATTTTAAGTATTGTAGGTTTTGATTTGGAGGCATCAGCATATTTGAAACCCCAGAACAAAGCATATATGTAATTTGTGGTATATGTTACATCGACGGTATGCAGCACATTAAGATCATCGAAGTCAGCTTCATTAAGAGTATTCGGGTCGAAGGTGTTTTTTGCGATTTTTACAGAATTGACGTTTTTGCCGTCGGTGTCGAATATTTCTATGACAGGGTGTAGTTTATAGGCAAAAGCGAGCCTATTATGTTTGTTCGAATATACCATTTTGCCGGTATTTGGCATCCAAGTCTGTAATTCAGGAGAAATGTTGATCTGTCTGACGGTATCAATTTTTGATGTGGTAAGGTCGGCGGTCATGGCATATTGGCGACCCCCGTTTGGCTCCCGTCCGATGAAAACGTATCTGTCAGGATTAGTCATATATACATCCTGAACGTACTGTGAAAGCGGAAAAGGCACGGAGCAGCTTCCGTCCATCAGATACTGCCGTGTCCTGACAAACGCTGTATCGTTCTTGACGGCAAAAATCTCGCAATCGTCCTGACTGATGACACGGATTGCGCCATTGTCGGCAATAAAAGGATAAGGCATATACGACATATAGTAATCATCGTCCGCTTTTCCCATATCAGGACTTATATTGATAGTGTTGGCGTCGCTGTCAATAATTGCGCGACGAAGAAGCCGTTGACCGTATCCGTCCTCACATTCAAAGACAAACAGCAATGTATCGCCGGATACTTTCATATCCGTTAAATGCCTTATTGCAGGCAGCGGTTCCCCGGATATTTTTAGTTTGGCAGTTGTGGTAGTTGACTGTGCGTTGGCACATTCCGTCAATAACAGGGTAAGTGCCATTATCTGTAATATCTTCATCTTATTTCAATGGGTTTATAAGGAACGGACATTTTGGCTGCTTCGGCGTTGTTCATTCGTTTGCTATCTTTACCTACAAGATATATCCTATTGCTGTCACCGCCCATCTCGGAAATCATAAAACCGACCGGCGATTTGAAATAGCGTACAATAGTCTTTTCAACATCTGCTGCCGTGCATCGTTTGTCGTTGCCGTCCTGATATGTATATTCCATTATGGGAGTGTTTGTACGCTCAAATCCCACTGCCTCCCAGACGAACTGACGTTCAGCATCTTCAATTTTTAGAATCAGACCGGGCAGACCTCCGAATTTGTAAGGACCGAATGGTAATGGAATTTCAGGCGTAAACCATGCCGTATAGCTACGCCCGGCAAATTCAACTGTTGCCTTACGACAGTCATAGCCCATAATCGAATCGGTGGCTTCATCGCTGAAAATCCATTCCAGCGACGGAACAGAATCAGAATAGTCAAAAGCAGACCATGACAGCCGATATTTCAAATCGGCTTTATTCCCACGAATGGGTCTGATGATTTCCAAAGGCCAAGGATTGCCCGATACATTGGAATAAGAGTCTGCACCGCGTCTTACCTGTTCGGTTGCCAACGAATCGAAGTGGTTGATTATGTCGCTATAATCTTTGACTCTGTGCTTCCCGATCTGCACAATCCGTGTGTCGTTGTAGGCATCTCTTTGGTCGGGGTGGAATTTATATTTCAGCGAATATGTAACCTTGTATCGGGCGGTATCGACCGGGGTGGCTTTGTCGATAATCCGGGAGCGAGATTCCTGTGCCGCACCAGTAATCCACAGGAATACAAAAAGTAGGGGTAATAGATATTTCATAACGGTATTTTTTAGAATATTCTGAATCGGATTTTAAGCAACACACTGCGAGGGCGTATGTTGTAGATTGCTTTTGACTCTGTAAGAGCCGAAAGGCTGGAATAGATATACGACTTGCGGTTGAGCAGATTGTCGCACGACAGCGTAAAGCTGAAACGCTTTATGGTGTACTTCGCCTCGGCATTGAG
>CAJTQH010000001.1:82289-87791 GCA_910578305.1 uncultured Muribaculaceae bacterium | reverse complement strand
CCACAGTCGGCGGTGGCGTTGGCTCAGCTTTCGCCTTGGGCAAGAGCCGGATGTGCTTCCCCGGTGGCGGTGGTACACTCCACCCACGTAATGCTCTACACCCCGCCCGAAGGTGAGATAGTGCTCGAAAGCATGCTCGCCGTTACCTACTGCGAGGATGACACCATCTATCGTCTTACTCCTTATCTGTTGTCAATGATCACACCCCCTGATATGTCAGAAATATGTTAGAAGCAGCTTATAAAGCATGGAACGATTCGGCGGCACTGCGTCAGCGGCGCAGGCGTTACAAACACTATACCTATGGCCGCCAGTGGGAAGATATGACCACCGCTCCCAACGGAGAGGTCATGACCGAGGCCGAACACATACGGCTGCAGGGATGCACGCCGTTGGTCAACAATATGATCCGCCAGCTGGTGAAGTGTGTCATCGGGCGTTTTCGCGCGTCGGTGGCCGAGTGCGATCCCGCGTCGGCTGTGGAGGTGGCCGATGAGGTGTCGGCGCGGAATTCACTGCTTGAACTGGATTGCCGCATGCTCGAGGAGTTTCTCATATCGGGTTGCGCTATACAGCGTGTGGTGACAGAGCGCCGCATGGCCGGCGATGGCGTGTGGGTCGACAATGTGAGTCCGGAAAATTTCTTTGTCAACAAATTTACCGATCCGCGTGGTATGGATATAGAACTCGTCGGTATGTTGCACTCGATGAGTCGCGGCGAGGTGTTGATGAGGTTTGGTGGCGATGCCGTGAAGCGTCGTATGATAGATCGGATCTATGGCACTGACCGCAGTCCGCTGTCGGGCGATGTGATTGGTGTGAGCGACCGCTCCGGATTTTATGAAGCTTCCCACGGACGGTGCAGAGTCATAGAGGTGTGGACTCTCGAAAGCCGTGCCATGCTGCGGTGTCACGACCGTGACAAGGCTGGATATTTTCTGGCACCGGACACATCGGCCGCCGGTATAGAACGTATCAATGCCGACAGGCGCGAGGCCGGCCGCGGGCTCATAGAGTCGGTGACGGTATCGACCATGCGGTGGCATTGCAGGTATTATACGCCTACCGGAGAGTTGCTCGACGAGTTTGACTCGCCGTATGCTCACGGCATGCATCCGTTTGCGGTGAAATTTTTCCCGCTCACCGACGGTGAGGTGCATTCGTTTGTGGAGGATGTCATAGACCAGCAGAAACATGTCAACAGGCTCATTACTCTTATCGACCATATAATTGGTGTTTCGGCCAAGGGTGTGCTGCTCTTTCCGGTGGATCAGAAGCCCGACTTCCTCACATGGCAGCAGATAGGCGATATGTGGGCTATGAGCAACCGAATCATACCATATGAGCCGCGCAATTCCAACCGTCTGCCCACACAGGTGATATCGCAGGGTGGCGATGCCGGAGCCTCGCAGTTGCTTTCACTTCAGCTTCAGCTGTTTCAGCAGATATCGGGAGTGAGCGACGCGCTTCAGGGACGTGTGTCTGCGTCCGGCACTTCAGCGGCTCTTTTCGACTCGCAGCTGCGCTCGTCGGCCATCGCGCTTCAGGATCTGCTCGACAGTTTCAATTCGTTTCGCACCGTGCGGAATTCTCTGATAGTCCGTAGCGGCAGTGTTGGCGATCAGGCTTATTAACCTTAGTTAACTCTTGTGTGGATGGTTTGACGCCCACATGTATTGTAATTTTGCCAATACAAACCAACGAATACAATGATCTCTTGACTTTATAACCTTTATCAATCATCACAGACTATGAAACCAAAAACACTTATCACTCTGCGCAACGAGAGTTTTTTTAACACGTGCAAGGAGGTGACGCGCAGTATTTCATGCGACATGACCTCGAAAGAGGTTGTAGAGATTGCGCTCGGCAGGTCGGGCGTGGACTATTATGTGGATTATGATTTGGCCAGGAAGCATGTAGGCCGGATACTGCGCCACGGTATCCTGTGGAAGTACGTGAAAGTGCGCGAGGGGATATGGCACGAGATTGCTTTCCGGGTGTCGCGCCTCATGAAACATTATCCGTGCCTGTCACAGGACGATGCTCTCTCAAGAGTTCTTGCCGATGGCAAGGCATCCCGGTATTTCATCGGTGTATCCTCTGCGCGGCGCATCTATCAGCGTATGCTGAAGGCGGAGCGCGATAGTCGGGCGGAGATGAACAGGCATTGTGTTGAATCTGAAAAACGTGCGTGAAATGAAGAAGACTATAATAGCTATTTCACTCGACGATATTGTGACTCAGGTTCTTGCCCGCACCGCAGTGCGACATCACATGTCTGCCGACTGTCCGCCCGTGCTTACAGCCGATCAGGCACCTGCTTTGAAACTGATGGCCAAAAGCGGATTCGGTATGCTATGTCTGGCACTGCTGTCGGTGGTGGAGGACTGCGATGTGGACAACGATGATGTGTTGTCGTTGCATGTGTGCGTGCCGCGTCAGGCCGACACGGTGGCGTTGCGGCTGCTCATGGAGCAGGCTGTTGTGTGCCATATATTCTCACAGGTTTATCATGGTACCGACTATAGCGGCCTGGCCCGTACTTATCTTGAGGAGTTTGACTCGCTGTCGACCCGGCTGCGTTCGATGGCCAGGGGAGGCGGTGCCTGTCAGGCCACCATACGCCCGGCATGGATGTGATAATACCGGCTGATTTTGTGATATGAGCCGTAATGTTTAACTTTGCGGGTATGATACATCAGATCAATATGTTTCTCGCAGAGAACATTACGGCTCAATATGGCCGGCTGGCCACGGACTCGTTGGTGATATGCGGCATAGCGGCGGTGGCAATACTGTCGTTTTATGTGGCGCGTCTTGTGGAGGGCGGCATCATGTATTTCATTCGCCGCAGCCCCACCACGTGGGACGACGATCTGCTCAACAGCCGCTTTCTCAAGGCTCTGTCGCAGCTCTTGCCTGCGCTATTGGTGGCATATCTGCTTCCTGAATTTTTTTCGGAAGGCAGATCGGCATTCAACTGGGTACGTGTGTGTACTATGTGCTACATACTCTGGACGGTGGTGTATATACTCCATGTGTTTACCGACAATCTCTACAATGCCTTTCTGAAACGCGACCGCATGCGGCCATATGCCATTAAGGGAATATTCCAGATGGTGCGTCTGATAGTGATCGGGCTCGGATGTATATGCACGCTTAGTATCCTGGCAGGTCGATCGCCGGTGTCGATACTCATGGCTCTGGGCGCGTCGGCCGCCATACTGATGCTGGTGTTCAAGGACACTATACTCGGACTTGTGGCAGGCGTGCAGCTCACGGCCAACAATATGCTCCATCGGGGCGACTGGATTGTGGTGGACAAGCATGGCGCCAACGGCGAGGTGATCGATGTGTCGCTTACCACGGTAAAGGTACGCAACTGGGACAATTCCATTACCACCGTGCCGCCCTATTTGCTCGTGTCGGAGTCGTTTCGCAATTATCAGCCCATGAGGCTGTCGGGCGGACGGCGTGTCGACCGCTCTATTCTCATCGACGCCAATACGGTGAGGTTCTGCACCGATGGAGAGCTGGAGGCGCTCGGACGGCGCGGATGGCTGGAGGATATGGACTGCGACACTGCGGCCGGTGTGGTCAACATGCAGCTGCTTCGCCGCTATCTTGAGCGATATCTGACCACACATCCGCAAGTCAATGCCGATATGCTCGTAATGGTTCGTCAGATGGAACCCACATCGGCCGGATTGCCGCTGCAGCTCTATTTCTTTACCCGCACGGTCGAGTGGAAGGAGTTTGAGCGTGTGCAGTCCGACATTTTCGACCATGTCTATGCGGTGATTCGCGAGTTTGGTCTGCGCATCTACCAGCTTCCTGCCGGAGCCGATGTAGCTTCGATAGCGGTGAAGTGATCCGAAGAATACTGCGTTGAGTCTCAGAGTGTGAGGGCGTAGGTGGTATAGGCCACCGGGCGTCCGCCAAGGCTGTATTTTTGCGACACGAGCCCGGAGTTGAGAGTGCGTCCGCCATCCACACACGATGTGCCGAAGTCGAGATAGCGCGCGCCGTCGCACACATGGCGCATCACATGATCCACTATGGCCGGTATGGCGCCGTTGGCGCGGCCTTCGGCATCGGAGGCTATGTACTGCGTGTGTACTACGGTGCCGGTGATGTAGAGTAATATGCCTGCCACGGGTGTGCCTGCGCTGTTGCGGGCCATGAACAGGCGTATGTTGTCGGGAAATCTTTCGGTGAGCATCTGCATCTCCTCGGTACTGTGCACGGGCGTGGCGCCGTGTCGCTCCTGAAGCCTTGCGGCGAGCATGGCCATGAATGTGGCCGTGTCGGTCGATTCGCTCACGGTGATGCCGCATTCGGCGGCGCGTTTCACCTCTTGCCTGGCACTTTCGTTGTCGAGTCGTGGCATGTCGGTCGGTATGGCCGATGACACGCTGCATGCTTCTGTCGATGCCCCCATGCGCCACAGCGCGTACAGATCGTCGTCGGCCGGATAGCGCGAGTAGATCCACGGTATTGCCTTGTAGACTAAGTGCTTCAGCCCCTGGCTGCGCATCCACTCCACGGCGGCCTGCCACACCTCGAGCATGGCGGGAGTGGCGAAGTGGCGGCGGGTCACAAGCCATCCGCCATAGGTGAGCCCCTGATGGGAGTAGAGTGTGGTGCCGCTCACATTGGCGGGCAGTATGGCCACAAGCCGTCCTTTGCCGTCGTGGGCCATGAGCGAGCAGTCGGTAAACCGGTCGCTGTGGTAGTCCATATATGGCCGCAGATGCAGGAATGTGGCATTCGACGAGTTTCGCACAAACTCATCCCAGCGCGCCTGCATGGCGGGTGTATAACGGCTTATGGTCACGGTCATAGAGCCAGCTGATATATCTGGGTGGTCTCGGTCGGTGTAAGTCGGTAGTAGCCTCCTATCACGTCTCCTTTGTTTTCGTGCAGCTTCTTTACCAGGAGGTCGATGTCGGGCTGTTCTATGCCCAGTTCGCCGAATGTCAGAGGTAGTCCGAGGCTATGGAAGAATTCCTTGAGCAGCGCTATGCCTGTCAGTGCCACTTCGGTGTCCGACGCGTCGGGCAGATTCACCCCGAACACGCGTCGGGCCAGCTGTGCGCCTTTGGCCGGAGCATGATGGGCCATGAATGTCATCCACGCGGGCAGTATCACAGCGAGTCCGGCGCCGTGGGTCACTCCGTACACGGCGCTTATCTCATGTTCCATGAAGTGGCTCACCCAGTCTTCCTGACGGCCTGTGCCGCAGACTCCGTTGTGGGCCAGGGTGCCGCTCCACATTATGTTGGCTCTCGCCTGATAGTCGAGTGGATCGGCCATCACCTTCGGAGCCTCCTCCATTATGGCCATGAGCACGCCTTCCGACACTCGGTCGGTGATCTGCACATCGGGTGTGGGCGAGAAGTAGCGTTCGAATATGTGAGCCATCATGTCGGCAATGCCGGCGGCGGTCTGGCATGGGGGCAGTGTCATGGTCAGCTCCGGATTGAGAAGCGCGAATCG
>CAJTQH010000001.1:41669-82279 GCA_910578305.1 uncultured Muribaculaceae bacterium | reverse complement strand
TAACGTGAGTTCGGGATTCATCAGCGCAAACTTGGGGCGCAGCGCAAAGTCGGTACGCAGGCTTATCTTGTGCATGCCGTCGAGCAGGGTTATCACCGAATTGCCCGAACCCTCGCTGCCCGCGGCAGGTATCGTGAGCACAACACCCACAGGCAGAGCCGTGTTTATCACTGCTTTACCTGCCCAAAAATCCCAGAAATCACCGTCGTAGGGCACCCCGGCAGCTATGGCTTTGGCTGTGTCGATGACCGAGCCACCGCCTACGGCAAGTATCCCTCTCACATTGTTGTCGCGGGCCAATGCTATGCCTTCGCGCACTTTCGGATCGGTGGGATTAGGCTCTATGCCGCCGAGCAGGATGTATTCCACACCGGCCTCGTCAAGCGAGTCTAAAACGCGCTTGAGCAGACCGCTTCGCACGGCCGATCCGCCTCCGTAGCATACGAGTGCGCGGTCGATGTCCTCGGTGCGTAACTGGATGCCGGCCTGTAGCTCGGCGTCTTTTCCGAAAATATATCGTGTGGGGGTGCAGTATGTGAAGTTGTTCATAATGCTTATGAGATGTTTATCGGTTATCTGATGAAGCGGAGGTGTCGCGCCATACATACAGGCGGTCCGAGGGACGCACTTTCTCAGGTACTTTTATGGAGAAACTGTCGCCTTTCACGGCTTTGTCCACAGGCTTCAGATTCACTCGGATCTCGTCGACGGAGAGTATCAGCGCACCTGTAGTGGGGCCTGTGATCACTATCTCGTCGCCTGTGTGGAGTTCGCCCGACTCAAGCAGGAATTCGGCCACACCGATGTTGGAGAAGTAGCGCACTCCCTTTGCCGCATATTGCTTTACGCGCGTGGCGCTTGAACCGTATTTGCTCGACCACTCGCCCAGACGCTGGCCGAGATAATATCCGTTCCAGAAACCGCGGTTGAATATCTTGGCCAGTTCTGAGTCCCAGTGAGATATCATCTCGTCGGAGTAGCTGCCATTGCATATAGACTCAATGGCCTCGCTGTAACACTGCACGGCCACTTTGACATACTCCGGACCTCTGGCGCGGCCTTCGATCTTGAACACACGCACGCCGGCGTCGATCATCTTGTTGAGGAAGTGGATCGTTTTCAGATCCTTGGGCGACATGATGTATTTGTTGTCTACAGCCAGCTCGTCGCCTGTCTCACGGTCGGTCACCGTATATCCTCGGCGGCATATCTGCGTGCAGCCTCCGCGGTTAGCGCTCGAATTCATCTCATGCAGGCTAAGATAGCACTTGCCCGATACGGCCATGCATAGGGCACCGTGGCAAAACATCTCTATCTTTACCTTCTCGCCGGAAGGTCCGCAGATGTTTTCCTCTTCTATGGCGCGGTGAATCTCGGCCACTTGGTCGAGATTGAGTTCGCGGGCCAGCACCATAACATCGGCAAAAGCCGAGTAGAAGCGCACGGCTTCTATGTTGGTGACATTGACTTGTGTGGATATGTGCACCTCCACGCCTATGCTGCGCGCATAGCTTATTGCAGCGATGTCAGAGGCTATGATGGCCGATATGCCCGACTGCTTCACTGCATCGATTATGCTATGGCAGGTGGCTATGTCCGAGTCATAGATAATGGTATTGACGGTGAGATAGGATTTCACTCCGTGTTCCGAGCATATGTCGGCTATTCGGTGCAGGTCGTCGATAGTGAAGTTGACAGACGATCGTGCACGCATATTCAGGCCCTCCACGCCGAAATACACGGCATCGGCGCCGGCCGATATGGCGGCGTGAAGCGATTCATAGCTTCCCACAGGAGCCATTATTTCAAAGTCTTTCCGATTCATACGGCTTGATATTGACGGTTGGATGCGGACTTAGGCCCGCCATCGGTTGATTAATCACTTGCAAAGTTAATCATTTCCCGCCTTTTATCACCCATAATTTCATTTTTGCATTGTCTGGAGTCCGGTTCTGATTGTTTTTAGTAAATTTGTGTTGTAAAATCAGGCTGTTATTTATGGTAGACGTGATAGCTGTCGCTGATAATGTATATGATATTCAAAAATGCAGATTCGTAATTTTTAAACATACGCTATGGAAATGAAATTCTGTCAGAGTTGTGGGATGCCGCTCACAGACAATATATTTGGTACTGAAGCCGATGGTACTGCCAATGAGGACTATTGTATCTACTGTTATAAAGAAGGAATGTTTACGCAAGACATGACTATGGAGCAGATGATTGACCACTGCGCCCGTTTTACTGATGAGATAAACCGGAACTCCGGCCAGAACCTCACGGTCGAACAGATGAAGGAACAGATGCGTATATTCTTTCCACGGCTCAAACGCTGGAGCGGTGATGTCACAGGCAAAGAAGTCTTGTATATACTTTTGCCGGATTATGCAGCGCATGAGATTGTATATCTTTCACAAGCCATAGCCTCCGATGAGTTTGCGCTGAAAGAGAATCCGAAATATGTCAATAAGGTTGTAGCTCCGACAATGGAATCTGTAAAATCGATAGGTGGCTTACGTACTTTGCCTGACTATTCGTTTGAAACGATGCCCGATGACTATGCGGCTTTGGTGCTGATAGGTGGTTTCGGATGGACCACTTCTGTGGCTGAACAGGTAGAGCCTATTGTTAGAAAAGCCATTGAAAGACATAAGATTGTCGGTGCAATCTGCAATGGAGCTTCTTTTATGGCCAAGTGCGGATTTCTCAATGATGTCAAGCATACCGGTAACGGATTGGATCAACTGAAACTCTGGGGCGGCGATAATTATACCAACTCCAATGGATATGTGCATTCACAGGCGGTTAGCGATAAAGACATTGTGACGGCCAACGGTTCGGCAGCGCTTGAGTTTGCCAAAGAACTGCTTCTGCTGCTTAAAAACGACACGCCGGAACGCATCGATATGTACTATCAGTTCAACAAGCAAGGTTTTTGCTCGCTTTTCTCCAAATAGTTCATGATTGAATGAAATACGAAGTGTTGAACCACAACAACGCCGTATGCACCGTCACTGATGCCGACATTGAAGAAGCGGTAAAATCCGGCGAACCATTGCCTCGGGCAATTGTACAGGCAATGGGCAAAACACACGATGACAAGTATCTGGAATACATGTATCCGATACTATATCATGAAGTGAACTATATGCGCATGGATGCCGCGCAAAGCATATTTAATCTGAACGGTCGCAAAGGATTGGACGCATTGAAAAAGAGGGAGCGCAGCATCGATTCCTCTTCTTTTGATAGATTTCCAAGCGAGAAAGCAGTACTTATTGCAATGATTATCCGTATAGAGGAAGGAACAGAAGGAATTCTGCGTTATTTCAGATCCGAAGACGGGTTGGACATAGTGAAGTATTGTCTGTTGAGCTATTATAGCTCCGGTTATGATTACAAGGAAGAGGATATACACCTGATAAGCATCGTACTCAGAGAGTTTATCGATAAAAAACTCAAGCGTGTCAAAAAAGTGCCTCGGGAGGATTGGATTGAATTTGTCTACTTTGCGCTCGACAGCTTATTGATTGCGGCACTTGAAACAGAAATTCTTACGCGTATGAGCGATGAGGCAAGCAGAGACCTGGTCAATGTATTTCAGCAGATTCTTGCTGACAAGGCAACAAACGACATGAAGGAACTGATGTCCGATATTTCCAAAAGCATGAAGCGTGACTATGCTCTGGATATATTGAGAAACCTCAAAGGCAAGACCGGAGGGGGAGATGCACGAAGAGCATACAAAAACGCATTGAAACATTTTAATATCACGGAGGAAGAAATATGAGTATGGATCATAAGGCTTTTGTGTTTGACACAAAGAAATTTCATGCCGAGATAGAACCTGTCATGAAAGACAGCATCAACAATCCATGTGTCGCTCATCAGTATATTTCTGCTCATCTGGATGAATTGCAATCACCTTATACCGGTGATGGATTGGATGAAGAATGGGAAGCGGAGTTCGGTGAACTGACGCTTCAGGTCTATTTCGATATTCTGCTCACGGCATGTTATGATGTGGATAACGATTGCGGTCTGGGGGAGATGTGGGATGCCGTGAATGAGGTAATCAAGAGCTTCGGTGTGTTTGAAGAAGGAGAAGTTCCTGTCTTGGGCCGGAGAGTGGTGATAGATGCTGTGGTTGTCGATCCCGGGATGGAGGGTCTTGGCATTATCGATTGCGATGAGGTAGCGGAGATTCTGAATATTTTGGCGGAGAACAGGGATGAGGTGGAAAATGCCGAACCGGAAGATCTGCTGTATGAGTCAGAGCCGGATGAATGGACGGAAGCATATGATGCCTTGTGCGGTATTTATGAAGAGGCACTCCGGCAAAATAAAGGACTCCTCTTTACATTCTGACATCACATGTCAAAAAAACATGTTTAATTAGCTTGATACTAATATTTGTACTACCGAGATGAATGGATTAGACTCAAGGCGCCTGCGTGGGGCCTGTCCCGGATTGAATGCCGTTAAGTCTCAATATGTGCTTATAACCGACAATGGCGGAGAGCGCACGTCAAATGTGACTGATGCTCGTATTATGAAGGCAGTGTATGAGATAGAGATCAACGGTTATGTCACCATTGAAAGATGTATGCCTGTCAGGATAGTGCGTGAAGCGGAGTGTTTTGCCGTTACATTTTATGATGATTCACGCGTAGCGGTATATTTCAGAGTTGGAAAAACGGTGCTTCGGATGGTCCAGAGTGGGTTTTCCATAGATGCGGCAGTCGATATAATGTGCGATTTCTTTAAGTCTGCCGAACTGCCCGACATGACATTCTGGACGTGCGAGGAACTGAGCCCCGCATCACAGAAGCGTGAACCGAGCCTTAGTGTCGACGGGGAAGATTTCCGCTATTTCGGTAGTGCTGACGTAGTGGCTGCTCTTGAGAATATTATCGAAGGTAAATCCGTATGGATGCTTTATGATTTTACCTGCGAAGATGGAGGATATATAAATATTCGACGGTGTGGTAGTGATCCTGTGCAGGCTGAATATGAAGTGGAGTATGTCAGATGGATCGAACCTATACCTGTTGGATATCGGGTTGTAACCTCAGATGCCGGCAAGTTGCGTAGCTGGCTGTGGGATTTGGTCGATAGTTGCAAATTTCCTGATCTGACACATGAATGGGAGAGTTTTGATGTGACCGACTATTTCCGACGATTGACTTTTAGATTTTTAAACGAAGACGATAAAACAGATAGCAATGAACGGTAAATATAGTCTGCCCGTAGTGAAAGCGGTAGACATGATTTGGACGAGCTTTGACCGTGAAGAGATACGACGCGGGTATGCAATGCTAATGCAAGCGGCACAACAAGGCGATGCCGATGCACTGGCATTCATTGCCCGGTGCTTTATGGGTGAGGAATATGTATGGAGTGGAGCCGGTTTCACCCCTGACGAAGCTAATGCTTCAATGCTGATGCAGAAAAGCGCGCTTAAGGGAAGTGCCACGGGGGTATTGTGCGCAGTCCGAAGCGGCAATTTTACACCATCGGTACAGCGAGGAATGCCGTTTGCCTCGTTCAAGGAAGCATTTGAGGAGATTCTCTCTCAGGCAGAGCGTGGCAATGCTTTTTGTTGCTATATGGTGGGTAATGTATATTATTGGGGTGACTATCTTCTTGTCGAACCTGAACTAGCCAAAGAATTCAAGACGGAAAACAATTATTACGCATGGGCCTACCCGATAGCTGTGAAATGGTATGAACGCAGTTTTAAAGGACGCATCTGTGCAGGCTGGGGTAATTATTGCAGCATCCGCAGATCCGGGCTTTGTGGCATAAAGCAGGATACATATGAATCGTATTATCAGATGTTGGCGGAGATATCGCCTGTGATATGCAACAACTACGGACACTATCTCGAACATGAAAAGAATAATCCTCAGGCGGCACTGACATACTATGCCAAGGCTGCTTACCGTGGTGATCCACAGGGTGCATACAATGCCGGCCACATCTATGAGGGTGGCGAGATTGTGGAGGAAAACAACGAGGCGGCCTATCTGTTTTATGGAATGGCTGCCAAAGGAGGACATCCTGCCGGACAGTTCGAGATGGGTTACTTTCATTTTGAAGGATGCGGCGGTGCGGAGCAGGATTATGCCAAAGCTGTGCAATGGTTTGAGAAAGCGTATGAGAATCCCAAATGTAGCGAAGTCACCAGAACTCAGGTGGCTGCCTATCTCGGCATTTGCTGTCAGGGCGGTATGGGGGTGGTGCAGGACGATGAAGTGGCATTGGAGTATCTTAGGGAAGCAGAAGAGGGTATTGACCATTTATGGGACGGTATCAAGGAGAAGGTGCTCGTTGCGCTTGGAGTGGCATACGCTTTCGGTCGTGGCACTGAAGAGGATATCGAACTCGGATATCAGTATTTCGAAGAGGCGCAACGACTCGATTCTGAAGAGGCAAAAGAATATATTGATTCGTTGGAGCGCGGTGCGTATGTCCCGGCAAAGGAAACAAAGAGCATAGATCCGTTTTATCTGGGGCTGGCCGACAGAATCAGGGAAGCTGTTGAAAAAGATTTGCATGAGGTACTCTCACAAATAGGAGATGAGCATATCTATACTGTGGCTTTGGTCGCCGACAGATACTGCTGTTCACTGTTTCTCGCCGTTAATACTATAGAATACCTTGAGAATGAATGCGAAGAGCCGGATGATGCGTGTAAATGGCATCCGGATGAATGGGGTTATTCCGACGGACATGGCAGCGAATTGGTGAAACTCAGTAGTTTGCTGTGGGAAAATCATAATAATTTCCCGGGTGAAGCATTTTTCATCGACGCGCTTATCACTGCGATGAAGCAGCTCAAGGAAACAGGGATATTCGGGGAACGCACCGATGAGATTACTTTCTTTGTATCAATGTCTGATGACGAGGAAGCTGAAAATCTTGAGGATTTTTCGGCAAAACAATTGAATTCCTTCGAATTGGCTGATGAATTCCTGAACAGGGATAGATGATCGAGTTATTCATGTCGCCGATTATGCGTTCGATGGCAATAAAAAAACGATGTTAGATCCGCATCTCTGGGATATGTCGGGACGCGGATCAAACATCGTAAGCAGATATCAGTCCATTACCCACAGACTTTGCGTTTGTCCCATGACGGATGCGCGGGATCTTCTGCGACGAGGGCTTCCTGTAGATCTATCGACAATGCCTTGGCAAGCATCTTGCCGTATTCGTTATCCGCATTGTGGCAGGCGCGTACATGACGTTGCTTGATGAATAGAGGAACTCCTTCCATCTGAGCTGCCGTATTTTCGCAGGTGGCGAGTTTGTCAGCGTCACTCATAAGCCGCCACAATTTTCCGGGTTGAGTGTAGTAGTCGTTGTCATACTGACGCTCATCGTAGTTGAACACATCACCGTTGATCTCCATTGGCGGCTCTTTCCGCGATGGATCATCGTGCCATTCACCATAGCTGTTGGGTTCATAGGCAACGGTGGCTCCGTAGTTGTCGTCCGTTCGCATCTGCCCGTCGCGGTGATAAGAATGGAACGGGCATTTCGGACGGTTTACAGGGATAAGATTGTGGTTTACTCCGAGTCGATAACGTTGGGCATCGCCATAAGAGAACAGTCGTCCCTGAAGCATTTTGTCGGGAGAAAACCCTATGCCGTCCACGATATTTGTCGGATTGAATGCGGCCTGCTCGATTTCGGCAAAGAAATTTTCCGGATTGCGGTTGAGTTCGAGTATCCCCACATCGCGCAGAGGGAAATCATTGTGATACCATACCTTTGTGAGATCAAATGGATTGATGTGGTATTTTTTAGCCTGATCTTCCGTCATAAGTTGCACTTTGAGTTTCCAACGGGGAAAATCGCCGCGTTCGATGGCTTCGAAAAGATCACGCTGATGTGACTCTCGGTCCTTTGCGATGATGGCCTCGGCTTCTTTATCGGTGAGGTTTTTGATTCCCTGCTGTGTTATGAAATGGAATTTGACCCATGTGCGCTTGTTGTCTTTGTTTATAAAACTATATGTGTGGCTTCCGAAGCCGTGCATGTTGCGGAACGATGCAGGAATCCCGCGGGGCGACATTGTGATTGTGATCTGATGAAGTGCCTCGGGAAGAAGTGTCCAGAAATCCCAGTTGGCGGTAGGGTTGCGCATTCCAGTGCGAGGATCACGTTTTATGGCATGATTGAGATCCGGAAATTTCAACGGGTCTCTCAGGAAAAATACCGGAGTATTGTTACCTACAAGATCCCAGTTTCCCTGATCGGTATAAAACTTCATGGCAAAACCTCGGATATCACGTTCGGCGTCTGCCGCACCTCTTTCACCGGCTACGGTGGAGAACCTTACAAGACAGGGAGTCTTCTTTCCGACTTGAGAAAAAATGGAGGCTCGGGTAAATTCGGAGATGTCATGCGTCACGGTGAATGTTCCAAAGGCTCCGGAGCCTTTGGCATGCATTCGGCGTTCCGGTATAACCTCGCGGTCAAAATGTGCTATTTTTTCAAGATACCAGGGATCCTGAACGGAGATAGGGCCGCGTGAGCCTGCGGTCTGGACATTCTGGTTGTCGGCAATAGGTCGGCCGTTTTCAGATGTAAGTCTTTTCTTGTTCATACAATAAAGGGCTTATTTTGTTCCGTAATAAATCTCTACATTAAACAACCGAAGCAATGAATAGTTGCACCCCATTGTCCGCCTTTTGTCATGACATTGAATCAATGTGTTGATATTTTATTTTTTTAGAAAAAAGATACGATTATTTGATGTCAATAGAAATTTATCGTATATTTGCGACATCTACGGAGGTAGGACATAATTTATTAGCTTAACAAAGAAACGTTTTGCTTTTTCGCTCTAAGTTGAAAACCTGAGAAATTTTTGATAAGAGATGCGACGAATAGTGAAATGGTTTCTCACGCTTATAGGCGTGGGTGACTGTTGTCGCATCTGCATCTCATGGTTTTCTCAGGACCTCAACTTAGGACGTGGCAATTCTGGCCCACGTTTTTTTATGTGTTAAAATTCGCTTGAGGGTCGGAGCGAAATATGGAAAATCTATGAAAACCAAAACATTATCCATTCTCAGCTGCGCAGTTACCGCGCTTCTAATCACATCGTCGTGTGCCACCTTGTTTACGAAAAAGACTCAGGAAGTCAATTTCAAAGGTATTCCGGGTACCACAATTGTTGACAAGGACAAAAACACGATTGTTACAGAAATCGGATCAAACGGATTCGGTGTTGGAAAGTTTTCCAAACAGTTGAAAAAGAAAACCATCGAGGCTCGTAAAGACGGCTATCAGCCAAAAAGCTATGAAATGGGTACAAAGATTCAGGGATGGTTCTGGGGAAATATCGTTTTTGGCGGTATTCCCGGTATGGCTATTGATGCCGCAACAGGAAAAATGATGAAATTTTCCGATACAATGATTGATATGACACTTATTCCATTTACTCAGACTGAAGAGCAGCCAGAGGAGGTCAACCCGCCTTATATTGTGGAAGAACGTGTGTCGCGCGACAATGGCGGAGCAACTTCATTGGAAGACACAGTAATACGATGGTACATTGATTCTGATCCTCGTGGAGCACGCATTTTCTATCGTGTAATATCCAATGTGCCAAATGAAGTGAAAAACACTAATGAAACGTACATGACCACTACGCCGTTTGAAGAAACACGCGGTTTTTCTATTCCCGGACTGACATATCAGAATTCCCGTAATGTGACTATCGAGATCAAGATCTCCAAGCGAGGATATGAAGATCAGGTGAAGCGTTACAACGTCCGCCAGGCTATCGATCAGCAGGAAATATCAGGCTTCTTCGAATTGGTAAAGAAATAATATAAAAGTCATAGGCTATGAAACAGATTTTGAGAAAAACAGCACTTTTAATTTCAATAATATTGGTGGCTACAGGCTTGGCGTCGGCAAAGGACTATACAATTACTTTGCAAAGCAATCCTGAAGGAGCTCAGGTTTATCTTAACGGCGTACTCGTCACCACCTCAACCCCGGCTATCATAGAACTTCCGAAAAAAGTAGCCACAAAAGCAATGATGTTCAAGTTCGAGAAGAAAGGCTATGAAACAAAGACCGTTACTGTGCAATATTCAAAAAATCAACTGAAATATTCGCCGGTGGTTCTTTGCGAAATGGAGAAAAAAGCTCCAGCCAAAACGGTATCCGCCAATGATCCTACTGTGACAGGCCGACAGGCGGCACAGCGTGTTGACCGCAACAATGGAGGTGCTACTGATATGGAAGCCACTATTATACGTTGGTTTTTCGACTCTGATCCGAGAGGTTCGAGAGTGATGTATCGTGTAATATCCAACGTGCCAAATGAAGTCAAAAATACAAACGAAACATATCTTACCACTACTCCATATGAAGAAACACGCGGATTCAACATCCCCGGACTGACATATCAGAATTCCCGCAATGTGACTATTGAAGTAAAAATTTCCAAGCGAGGATATGAAGATCAGGTGAAGCGTTACAACGTACGCCAGGCTCTTGACCAGCAGGAAATATCTGGATTTTTCGAACTCGTTCCTAAAGAAAGTACAGCGGATGAATAATAGAATTTGACCTCTTTTTATGAAAAGAATGCTCTCGTAGAAGATGCATTCTTTTTTTTATCTGAATTTTAGTCAGAATGATAGTGGACGGGCATTTATAAATTATTAATAAACGAAGGCCGCGCCGTGGATGGCGCGGCCTCTGCTATGAAGTTGCAGGGATGTGTCGGGGGATTATCTGACCGAGAAGTAGAATGTGAATGCAGTGGGTTCAACGGGCAGGTAATACTTGGGGAGTACGTCGGGGCCGCAGGTCGCTGTGCCCACGCCTGTCTGTCCGGCATCGAGATGCACTGTCACTTGATCGGCGGGAGTGAGGTCGGAGATGTGCTGTGCGGCCTGTATCATGGCGTCGGGGTAGGGATATGCGCTGAACTGGAACAGGGTGTCGGATGTGACTTTCACACCTGCGCCGTTGAAGGCGACAAATCGTGTCTGGGTGTGGTTGCCGGCAGCCGATGGCTTGTTGTAGATGTGGAAGTCGTCCACGGGATTTACGGTATATGTGCCGATGCGTCCTGCCGACATGCGGTCGACGTATGTCTCGCCTGAGCGTCCGAAGTAAGTCACTTCTCCGCACTCGGCTTCGGGCATGGTGAATGTCAGTCCCAGACGTGGCATGTTTTTGATTGTTGCAGTGTCGGGCATAAATCTTGTGTCAATGGCTAGTGTGCCATCGGCATTAACGCTATAGGTATAGTCGGCATGGCCTATCACATTGCCTCTTGTGCCGAGAATCTCTGATTTCACATTTACAGCGTTGTTTTTAAAGATGATATCGGTGGGGCGCTGGCTTATGCTGTCAAGGCCTGTCTCACGCCACTTTCTGTCTTTTCCTTCCCACGCGAGGTCGTTTTCTGTGGCCGGACGGTAGAGCGACAGGCTTATGGGTGAGCCGAGGATTTCTTTACCGTTGATGGTCAGTGAGTTTATTTCGCCGGTAGTGGGATCGACCGAGAATTTTGTGCCGGCCTTGGATGTGAAACTCCAGGTTTTGCTTTTGCGTGAGAGCTTTGCCGCTTTGAACACGGGTGCTTCGGGCGCGTTGTAGGGGAGTGCAAACTGGTCGTAAGCCACTTCATGAGTGGCGCTTACAAACGGTGCATCGTGTTTTGGCTTCCAGCTCAGATCAAGAAATGCTTCTTCATTGCCAGGGGTATAAGATCCGAGGCTTATGGATGTGGTCTGATGGGGTGCGCATGACACTGTTGTGACGCCCTCTCGGAGTGTCTTGCCGGCACCGTCGGTCACTTTCCATGTAAGGGTGTATTGATTTAGATTGGTGAAGTCAAACCAGTTTTTGATGCTGATGGACAGCGATGCGGGATCGGTAAGAGTGCACTTAATGTTCTGGTACACTTTTTTAACTTCGGCGAGTGCGGGATGTGGGGTGCGGTCGGCCTGTACGAGTCCGTTGCAGTTGAACGAATTGTCGCTTGGCACGTTGGCAGGACCGTAGTCGCCGCCGTAGGCCCAGAATTTGCGACCTTCGGGGGTGGTTTCTTCAAAAGCCTGGTCTACCCAGTCCCAGATGCAGCCACCCTGCAGTTTGGGTGATGATTCAAACAGATCCCAATAGTCCTGAAGTCCGCCAACGCTGTTGCCCATGGCGTGGGCGTATTCGCAGAGTATGTATGGGCGCACTTTTGTGCTGTCTTTTGCATATGCCTCAACCCCGCTGTGGTAGCCGTACATCAGAGCGTAGATGTCGGAGTTCCAGTCGTCGAGCGCGCGCTCATACTGTATGGGGCGGTTGTGCTCTACGGATTTCATCCATTTGTATGCTTCTTCAAACACTATGCCGTTGCCGCATTCGTTGCCGAGAGAGTAGAACACTACCGAGGGGTTGTTTTTGGATTTGGCCCACATGCGCTGCTCGCGATCGATCACGGCAGGAATCCATTCGGGCTGCTTGGCCAGTGATTCGGGGCCGTAGCCGTAGCCGTGCGATTCGGCATTGGCTTCGTCGATCACGTATATGCCGTACTTGTCGCATAGATAATACCAGTAGCGATCCTGGGGATAGTGGCAGTTGCGCACGGTGTTGATGTTGTTTTGCTTGAGCAGTTTTATGTCGAGTTCGGCTAAGTCGCGGGGCACGGTGCGTCCGAGTGTCGAGTGTGCGTGACGGTTCACGCCCTTCACTTTTATGAGCTGACCGTTGAGCAGATACAGGCCGTCCTTTACTTCAGATGTGCGGAATCCGACATTGCATCCCACTGTTTCGGTCACGGAGCCGTCGGCTGCCAGAAGGTCGATGAGCAGTGTGTAGAGATAGGGCGACTCGCCGTTCCACGGGTACACATTGTCGATCGTGGCGTTGAAGGTCACTTCTCCGGCAGCGGTCTTGGTGTCGGAACTCACTTTCTTGCCTGCAGCGTCGAAAAGCGTGTAGGCGAGGCTCATGGGAGCCGGAGCTGCTTTTTTCTTGCCCTTGGCTTTGCCCTGCGGAGCGGCGGGCAGACCGTTTATGTCGACTTCAAGGGTGAGCTCGCCGTCGCGGTATCGGGCGTCGAGCGGAGTACGTGCTGTGAAATCGGCTATATATGTGGCGGGTGTGCTGTACAGATACACATCGCGTTCTATGCCGCTCAGACGCCAGAAATCCTGACATTCGTAGTAGGCTCCTGCGCTCCAGCGGTAGACTTCGAGCGATACGGTGTTTTCTCCCTCTTTGAGCTTGTCGGTGATGTCCCATTCGGCAGCGGTCTTTGAGTCCTGATTGCAACCGAGGTATTCGCCGTTGACCCATGCGTAGTAAAATGATATGGCTCCTTCAACGCAGAGCACTACGCGACGGCCTTTCCAGTCAGCGGGGATGGTGAACGAACGTCGGAGCCTACTTCATTTGTAGTGGACGGTACCAGTGGCCAGGCTTTCTTGAAGTCTGCCCATTCAGAGTCGAATTCATAAGTGGTGTTCACATACACCGTGGTGCCGTAGCCCTGACGCTCCCAGTTGCCCGGCACGTTGATTTCGTCCCAGGAGGTCACGTCATAGTCGGGGTTTTGGAAGCCTGCGGGGCGGGAATCGACTCCGCGCACCCAATTGAACTTCCATTTGCCATTGAGGCTCATGTAATAAGGCGATTGGTCAAACTGCATGGCCCGGACGGCGTTCACATCGCCGGTGGTGTAGGGCACTACTAAGGCGTGAGCGTCGGTCTGTCCGTCGCGAAAGGCGTCGATGGTCTGCCATTCAGGTAGTTGTTCGGCCGAGATTGTGGCGGCTGCCGACAGGAGCAGCGCGGCACTCAATGATTTGATCATGGTCATTTATAGATTGTATGATGAGTATATTTTTTTGATTGCAAGAATGCTGATAAAGCACAAAAATACAATATTTTTTCAATATGGGAGTCAATCGCCCGACAGCTCTTTGGCCATGGCTTCCTTGAGCTTTTTGAGCAGCGACGGCGTGCCTACGTTTCCGCCTACGATAAAAAACGATTTGAGCGCGCCGTTAAACTCGCATTTGCAGTGTATCACTCCCGGTATATACTGGCCGCAGTAGTAGAAGTGGCGTATCTTGAGCCCGTGTATTATGGTGTAGAGTGCGGTGTCGCTGCCTTTTATGAGAAACCATCGGCGTTCCGACACTCTTATGCGCTCGCATATCTTTGCGATCAGGCTCAGCACCGTGTCGCGTTTCTGTATGTCGGGATATTCGTTTTTGTCGGTTTTCCAGTACTCGGTGGTCAGTATCACGTCATCGCCATCATTGTTTTTCTTTATGATGTTGTTGCTGCGTTTTGTTATTATGTCGTCGGCGTTGTGTATGTTTGTCAGATCCGACTCCTTGATGGTGACAATTGACGTGTCGGGATAGTCGTCGTAGCGCTCTATCTGCTTCTTGGTGGTGCTTGTAAGCGATCCGGCTATGATTATGCCTGTATCGCCGGCCTGTATGTGGTCGAGCCGGTTTTTCTCATGCGGGATGGCGTATGCGGCTGCATACAGATTTATCATGCTTGGCCCGAGTTTCAGAAACAGAGTTTTCTCCTGCTGCTCCAGGGTGGATAGTATGTTTGCCGCCGATGTCAGGTCGTTGGCTTCCACGGTGTCAAATACAAATGCATTCACCTTTCGCTGTCGCGCCTCGAGTATGCTTGCTGCTATCTCTTCGGCCGACTGTGTGCGCATCACGTCTATGTCTATGAGCCCCACGTTTTTGCGGCTGCCTATGTGATCCACGCGCCGTTCCATCCACAAGGCGAGGTCAGAGTTGGAATATTCGAGCCCTTTGAACGATGCGTATTCCGACTGATGCATGAGCCGGTATTCGCCGTTTTCTTTTATGTATTGGCACCCGTGGATGGTGACACGTCCCTGTTCCACATACGATGGTATGAGCACTTCGATACATTCGCGCTTGCCCAGTCCGTCTGTAAGGCCTTCATACTCCGATTCGTAGTTCGAGCGCAGGCAGGAGTCTATCTTGCTTATTATGCGCACACGCTTGTCGGCCTTGTATTTACGGTGATAGTTGCGCAGCGCCAGACCTATCTCCTTGTTCAGTGCCAGCGACCGTGCGCTTTCGAGACGTCGGCTCGGTGTGGCTATGAACAGAAAGTTGTAGCGTGTGATGTCGCTGTCCATCTCCACGAGTTTTTCAAATAGCTCGTTGGAGTTGATCTCGTCTTCAACAGGGATGCATGGCAGCATGCCTGAGTTTTCGGCATAACCTACTGGGTCGTCTTCCACCACAATGGTGAGAAGAGAAGTGTCTATGTCGTGTGATATGTTGTGTTCCATCTTGTGGCTGAATTTCGGGCTGATGTATTCGGTCTCGTAGTACGGGCGTCGGTATATTGATGATATGAAAGTCTTTATGGGGTAGTGCGATCTTGATGTGCGTCTGATGAGCGGGTTGCACAGCGTCTTGTCCCACGGACGTCGGTGCAGAAACGCCAGCAGCACCAGCAGCCACACCAGCAGTATCGATCCGAGAGTTATGACGTAGAAATACCACGGCACTTGCAGGCAGGCCTGAACGACTGCAATGAAGGCTGATGTAAACGACAGGGACGTATT
The DNA here is from genome assembly GCA_910578305.1 of uncultured Muribaculaceae bacterium. Taxonomy (GTDB): domain Bacteria; phylum Bacteroidota; class Bacteroidia; order Bacteroidales; family Muribaculaceae; genus Paramuribaculum. The sequence goes on along the minus strand of CAJTQH010000001.1, from coordinate 66,657 downwards.
GACATCCTTGAATGATTCTTTCGATAGTGAGGCCATGACGCGTGGAGCTACGTGGTATTGATCGGATGTATTTAAGGTATTTGCAAATATAAGCAAATAATTCATAATCCAATCACTATCGTGCGAAAAACCACGCTTTTCGCATTGACACGGCTTAAGGTCAGCAGTCGGGAGTCAGTCCTGCGGCGATGAGAGCCTCGCGGCGTTCGACGCATGTGCCGCACGTTCCGCAGTGCTTCTCGCCTCCTTTGTAGCAGGAGTAGGTGAGCGAATAGTCCACCCCCAAGGCAGCACCGCGGCGTGCTATGTCGTTTTTGGTCAGGTCGGTATATGGCGCATACAGTTCGATGTGGTCGTATGTGCCTTCGGCTATCGACTGCGACATGGCGTCGATAAATCCGCGTCGGCAGTCGGGATATATGGCGTGGTCGCCTCCGTGATTGGCTATCATCACGGTAGTCAGTCCGCGGCTTTCGGCCAGTCCGGCCGCTATGCTGAGCATGATGCCGTTGCGGAACGGCACGACGGTAGAGCGCATGTTTTCATCCTCGTAGTGGCCGTCGGGTATGGCTTCGGCACCGCTCAGCAGCGAGCTTTCGAAGTATCGGCTCATGAAAGCGAGGTCTATCTCCACGAGCTCTATGCCCAGCCGACGGCAGTTTTCACGTGCGCATGCGGCTTCGCGTGCGTTGTGGTTGGCACCGTACGAAAAGTTCACGGCCAGCGCTATGCGCGATGCATATTCGTGCAGCATGGTGGTCGAGTCCATGCCGCCTGAAAGTACTAATATGGCGTCTTTCTTCATGATCGGTCAGCTTGTTCAGAAGTCATTGCGAAATGCCGCAAGCATGCGCGATTTCACCATATCCTGATGCTCGGCGTCGCCGTAGTTGGCAAACGGATATATGGATATACCGCCTCTCGGAGTGAAAAGCCCTATTACTTCAAGGTAGCGCGGATTCATGAGCCGCACCAGGTCTTTCATTATTATATTCACGCAGTCTTCGTGGAAGTCACCGTGATTGCGGAAGCTGAACAGATAGAGTTTCAGGCTTTTGCTCTCCACCATATCCTCGCGCGGTATATAGTTGATGATGATTTTGGCAAAGTCGGGCTGCCCTGTCTTAGGGCAGAGCGATGTGAATTCGGGGCATGTAAACGTCACGAGATATTCATTCTCGGGATGCTTGTTCTTAAAAGTTTCCAGGATTTCCGGAGCATACTGTGTGGGATATTTCACGGCAGTGTCGCCCAACAGGCTCACTCCCTGTAGTTCATTGTCGGTTCTCATATACTGTAATATGTAATTGTCGGGATGCAAAATTACAAAAATTCCCATAAAAGATGCTATAAGCCTGTCATCCGGCCCATAGTGCGCTTTTCCTTCTCGATGCTCACATAGATTATTTCGATGCCTGTTCCGAAGCCATCTGCAGCAGACGCTCGTAAAGCCGGCGTATCTGCATGCCATAATGGTCGTTTGCGGCCCATCGGCCCGACAGATCCATCCACGTGGGAGCCACACCCCTCTGCACCAGCGAGAAGCGTGGGTCGATGAGCTGTTCTCCTTCGGGCAGAGGCTCCCGGCAGGCATAGGCATAGAGGTGCTGCAACTGTGCCCTCACTCCGTCTTCCACGCATTCAAACGCGCTGCCCTTCATGCCTCTCGATGTTACGCCAAGTCCGCAATAATTATGCTGATCGGGAGTTACTGCTGTGCCATCGGCAAATCTGAACCATCCTGTCTCTACTATAGCTTGACACAGAGCCACATCGCCGCGTATGCCATATTTCAGGCCAAGGCTGTGGTAAGCCTGCGCTATCTCCATTGGGAAGTCGGCGTTGTATGCGCTTACAAACCGATGCATGGTGGCGGCATCGACCTTTGGTGCCCCCATGATCGTAAACGGAGTTTCGTCAGCATGGCATGTCTCCAGATTTTCGGCGGGAAATGCCGGCTGCCCCGAAGTAGTACTTATTATGTCCCACACCTCGTATTCATCGGCATCGTCAGGTGTCGACGCTTTACAATGAAGGCATGTGCCGGAAACAATGATAGATGATAATAAGATGAAGCGGCTGAAGGTCATGGTGCAAAATTATACATTCACGTTGTCAGATGCAAGAAAATCTGTTAACGACCGATAAAAAATGTGTTCCTGACATGAAAAACCGATGCGCGCACCGACTTTTTTAAAGAAAAAATTCCTTAATAGTTGGTAAGATGGTTAATTTCCTTTAATTTTGCACGTAACTAACCATACATTATCGTATCATTTTTAAGTCAAATTATATTAAATCCCTAACATTTATGTGGTTAACTAATTCATCTATAGGACGCAAGCTCGTGATGGCAATCACCGGAGCATGCCTTATCCTATTCGTTACATTCCATGTGCTGATGAATGCGGTGGCTCTTATCTGCCCCGAGGGCTACAATGCCATCTGCGCATTCCTGGGAGCAAACTGGTATGCGCTGGTTGCATCCATCGGTCTTGCCGCATTGTTTATCATCCACATCATCTACGCTGTGTGGCTGACTGTACAGAACCGCCGTGCTCGCGGCAACGACCGTTACAACGTTGTGAGCAAGCCTCCCCAAGTAGAGTGGGCTTCGCAGAACATGCTTGTACTCGGCATCGTCATCGTTGCTTTCCTTGCCGTTCACATGATCCAGTTCTGGGCCAAGATGCAGCTCGCCGAAATCCTCGGTCAGCATGAGCCCGATCCCGCCAACGGCATGTACTTCATCAATCTGGCATTCTCCAACATTGCCACCCCGATCATCTACATCATCGGTTTCGTGGCTCTGTGGTTCCACATGACTCATGGCTTCTGGTCTATGTTCCAGTCGGCCGGATGGAACAACAACACCTGGCTGCCCCGTCTGAAAAGCATAGGCAACTGGTGGGCTACCATCGTTGTAGGCCTGTTCATCCTTCAGGCCGTGGTCTTTACCATAAAGGCCAATAACGGCGACTACACTTCATGTACTGCTGCCGGTTGCGCACCTGCCACCGAATGTGTGGCCGACAAGTGCACTACCCCCTGCGACACTCCCTGCGAGGGCGTTGCCGGCTGTGATGCCCATGAATGCGTGAAATAATCTATTAGTAATCAAGAAGACACAATCACAGATATGGCAGATATAAAGAAGCTGGAGGGTATGATCGACTCAACCCCCATCATGAAGGACTACGCCGACATGGACTCGGCAAAGCTCCCCGAATATCAGATTGACTCCAAAATACCCGAAGGCCCCATAGCCGAAAAGTGGACTAACTATAAGGCTCACCAGAAGTTGGTGAACCCCGCCAACAAGCGCAACCTCGACATCATCGTCGTAGGTACCGGTCTGGCAGGTGCATCGGCTGCTTCCACCCTGGCCGAACTCGGTTTCAACGTGTGGAATTTCTGCATCCAGGACTCTCCCCGTCGCGCTCACTCTATCGCCGCTCAGGGCGGTATCAACGCTGCGAAGGACTATCAGAACGACGGTGACTCGATCTATCGTCTCTTCTACGACACCGTAAAAGGCGGCGACTTCCGTTCTCGCGAAGCCAACGTATACCGTCTTGCCGAAGTGTCCAACAACATCATCGACCAGTGCGTTCAGCAGGGTGTGCCCTTCGCCCGCGAATACGGCGGCCTCCTTGCCAACCGCTCATTCGGCGGTCTCGTACATTCTATGCCAAAGGTCAGACCGGCCAGCAGCTCCTTCTCGGCGCATACGCATCGCTCAACCGCCAGATCGAAAAAGGTCAGGTGCGTTCGTTCAACCGCCGCGAGATGCTCGATCTTGTAATGATCGACGGTCGTTGCCGCGGTATCATCGTGCGCAACCTCGTTACGGGCGAACTCGAACGCTACGCCGCTCATGCCGTGGTTCTCGCCACCGGTGGCTACGGCCGCACATTCTTCCTTTCTACCAACGCCATGGGCTGCAACGGCTCTGCCGCTATCCAGGCGTTCAAGAAAGGCGCCTACCTCTCTAACCTTGCTTTCACTCAGATTCACCCCACATGTATCCCCGTACACGGTGAAGACCAGTCCAAACTTACACTTATGAGCGAATCGCTCCGTAACGACGGCCGTATCTGGGTACCCAAGAAAAAAGAAGATGCCGAAGCCATCCGCGCAGGCAAGAAAAAACCCACCGACATCCCCGACGAAGACCGCGACTTCTATCTCGAACGCCGCTACCCGGCATTCGGTAACCTCTGTCCGCGTGACATCGCTTCGCGTGCCGCCAAAGAACGCTGCGACGCCGGATTCGGCGTAGGTACCGGCAACGCCGTTTACCTCGACTTCAAATATGCCATCCAGCGTCTCGGTGCCGACGTGGTTCGCGACCGTTACGGCAACCTCTTCGATATGTATCAGATGATCTCGGACGACAATCCTTATGAGACTCCGATGATGATATTCCCTGCTTCGCACTACACCATGGGCGGTATCTGGGTCGACTACGAACTCCAGACATCCATCAAGGGTCTGTTTGCGATCGGAGAATGTAACTTCTCTGACCACGGTGCCAACCGTCTGGGCGCATCGGCTCTCATGCAGGGTCTGGCCGACGGTTACTTCGTGCTGCCCTACACAATGCAGAACTATCTGAGCGACCAGATCAAGGTGCCCCACTTCACCACCGACACCCCCGAGTTTGACGCTGCTGAAAAAGCTGTACGCGACCGCATCGAAAAGCTCATGAATATTAAGGGCACCAAGAGCCCCGACCAGATCCACAAGCGTCTGGGTCATGTGATGTGGGATCTCGTAGGTATGGGACGCACGCTCCAGAGCCTTGTAAAGGCTATCGACGAAGTGGAAGAAGTTCGCAAGGAATTCTACACCGACCTCCGCATTGTAGGCGACGCCAACGATCTCAACACCGAGCTCGAAAAGGCTCTTCGTCTTGAAGACTTCCTGGTTATGGCCAAGATGATGGCTATCGACGCTCTGCACCGCAACGAATCGTGCGGCGCACACTTCCGCGAAGAATACCAGACTGCCGACGGCGAAGCCGCTCGTGACGACGAAAACTACATGTACGTGAGCTGCTGGAAATACACAGGCGATACTGAAAAGCCCATCCTGCTCAAAGAGCCGCTCAAGTATGAGGCTATCAAGGTGCAGACTCGTAACTACAAGTCATAACCCATTTTCTTTACTCCACGTAAATTATTAAAACGAAGACTTCAATGGAAACAACAATAAGCGTAAACTTGAAAATTTGGCGTCAGCGTGGTCCTAAGGAAAAAGGCCAGTTCGTCAACTATCATCTCGACAACGTTTCTACCGGCAGCTCATTTCTCGAAATGCTTGATATGCTCAATCAGCAGCTCGTGGAAAAGGGCGAAGAACCCGTAGTGTTTGACAACGACTGCCGTGAAGGCATCTGCGGCATGTGCTCGCTCTATATCAACGGACACCCACACGGTCCTGTGCAGGGCATCACTACCTGTCAGCTCCATATGCGTAAGTTCAACGACGGCGACACCATCACCATCGAACCGTGGCGCTCTGCCGCATTCCCTGTGATTCGCGACCTTACCGTTGATCGCAACGCATTTGACAAGATTCAGCAGGCTGGTGGATATGTGTCTTTTAACTGCGGCGGTGCACCGGATGCCAACGCCACTCCCATTTCAAAGGAAGTGGCCGACGTAGCCATGGACTCTGCCACCTGTATCGGCTGCGGTGCATGTGTTGCCGCATGTAAGAATGGCTCGGCCATGCTGTTTGTATCGGCCAAGGTGAGCCAGTTTGCCCTGCTCCCCCAGGGACAGGTAGAGCGCGCACGCCGTGCACGCGCCATGGTGCGTCGCATGGACGAGCTCGGATTCGGTAACTGTACCAATACCGGTGCATGTGCTGCCGAGTGTCCGAAAAATGTGCCTCTGAGCAACATCGCACGTCTCAACCGCGAGTTTGAAAAGGCTAAATTAGCCGATTAATCCGTATTCAGACACAATTACAATAAACCGGGGTTCCTCTTTGGGACTCCGGTTTTGCTTTACGGAATATGGCCGTCAGTGACAATTGCCATCATACATCATTATGGGTTACTTCTACTTTTGACAAATATTTTGTTAAAAATGAGAAAAAATACGCCCGATGGTATAGAATATAGTTGGCTTATTGCTAAATTTGACCATCCGTCACATACAGATGTTGATATACAGTCAATAATTCTATTAGATAAAATATGGAATCACAGATACTCTCCGTCGCTCCGGCAGATATAAAAAAATACTCCAAACAGTTCAGCAGTTTCGGATCAGACTACGTGTTTGCCCGACTGACAAATACCGAACTCTTCAGCCAGTTTCCCAATCAAGCCATGCGTCTTGGAGGTATGACTATGATAATATGTCTTAAAGGAGGTGCTGATCTGCACGTGAATCTGGAATCATTTCATATATCCGACAATACAATGATGGTAGTCGGAGGCGACTCTGTGATAAGCGTGGATAGTGTCAACTGGGACAATCTGGACGCATACGTATTTATGATTTCTCCCGATTTCATACGCGACATCAATTTTGAGCTTGATCTCATAGCATCCATGCGTATCACATCAAATCAGCCTCCTGTATTGCAGCTTACAGCCGATGAAGTGAGCCTGATGACGCGTTATTTCGACCTGATACATTACAATACGGTAGACAATGTGGATGCACGGTATGTGCGCTCGATATCGCGGTCGCTCATAGCAGCAGCCTCTTATCAGCTCATGCAGTTTGTGAGTCTGCGGGCCGAGAACACCTCCCGGGCCAACATGTCGCGGCGAGCTAATTATGTGCGTGAGTTCATATCACTTGTCAACCGCTACCACCGCAGAGAGCGCGGTGTGGCATTCTATGCTTCAAAGCTGTTTATATCGCCAAAATATCTGTCCATGATAGTGAAGGAAAGCACCGGTCGGTCAGCCGCCGAATGGATCGATGACTATGTCATATTGGATGCTAAAAATCTGCTGCGTTTTTCCGGGAAAAACGTGCAACAGGTGGCTTACGAACTCAATTTTTCCAACCAATCGTCATTTGGAAAATACTTTAAACATTTCACTGGCATGTCGCCAACCAAGTTCCAGCGGTCGTGACTGCAGAATACAGATTTTTTATGTTAAAAAATCTGTAAATATTTGTAGTTTTATGGTGGTGTTTTTAATTTTGCATTGTATTTGATAGGTTATCCACAGCAATGTTACTGCGAAGTATGTGTGGCACTTGAATGACTGTATAAGTTCATGCAGGCCACGAAATTTAAGGACGGTAATCAATATTGATACAAGTAGTCCGACGCAGTAGTTTTTGCGCCAGCATCTTTAGTCGCGGACTATAATCTCGCACGGTATAGCCATCAAAGCCATGCCGTAATCTTTTATGTTATGCGGCAAAAATATGATCAAGGACAATAGTTGTTTTATAGATAATTGTGTATTTGAAGCTTAAGGGAAGTCGTGAGACTTTCCTTTTGTTTTTCCTGTCTCGCGATTGCAATTGGCTATAATGTCCTAAGGTGTTGCAGGTTGGTTTCTTTTCGAATCGGGAGGCTGAAATCCACGCAAAATGCCTGGGCGAGTTACATCAATATATGAGACAAAAAAATGGAACCACAGTGAGTGTGGCTCCATCTGAGACTTGATAAGTTACACGCATTCGCTTTCTCGCCGAAGGCGTGTGTCGTTTTCTGTATGTATCAGAAACGATAGCCGAGGGTGACGGCAAGGTTACCGGTCGACACATGCGATTTATAACCGTCTTCTTTGTAGCTGAAAGCTTTGATGAAGTCTGTACCGCCGCTGACAGCGAGAGAGATTTTCTCATATTCGAAGCGTGCGCCAAGATGCCATCCCATTTGGAATCGGTTCCATGTATCGTCTCCAACTTCATCTTTGTCAAACAGGCTGTACCATCCGTATTCGTCACCGTCATTGGCGCGGTTGAGAACGTTTACACGGAAATCCAGACCAACGAAAGGAGTGATAGCCATGTTTGATCCGATAGAGTAACGGTAGGCGAGGCTTACGGGAATATTGACGCGGAGATTCTGCACTTTTACAAAGGATTCGCTGTCTTCCGGGCTAGTTGCCTTGCCAAAACCCATATTGAGCTTTGCACCGAGTTCAAGGAACAGGGGAGTAGTCGATGACAGGCTGAAGCCATGGATGTATTCAATACCGAAGCCATTCAGACCCATGGATTTGTTCTCTGCAAACTCAAAATTTTTTCCGTTCAGTGAAGTGTAGTCATAAGAGAGACCGATGATGTTGTAGCTGGAGTTTGTGTCGTAATAGTTCACCTCCATTTCGGTAGCGTGTTGAGCCGATGCTGAGAGGAACATGCCGCATGCGGCGGCGAGCATAAATAACTTTTTCATTGTTTTGTGATTATTAGTTGATTGATATTATGTTATGTCAGAGGTTGAAATCCATTTTCCATACATTGTATAACCGCTTGGCCGAGCCGCGTTGAGATATGAAGTAAATGCTTTTTCCGTCGGGCGACCAGATAGCAGAAAGGTCATTGCCCGGATGATAGGTGAGTTGGGTAAACTGGGTTCCGTCGGTGCGGACAGCAAAAATATCGGTGTTCATCTCCTTGTCTTTCTCCGACATACTGGAGCCTGTGACAAGAAGCCATTTTCCATCGGGCGACAGCACCGGAGTGGTGAAACTGCGGCCGGGTTCGGCAAGAATTATTTCCTCGACACCGTTCTTTAGATTGATTCGCCATATTTCGCTCTCTTTCTGGTCGGTGTATCTGGCTACATAGAGGATGTCGGGATTGCTCGGGACGATACACGGAGTCATGCCGCGCGAATAGTTGGAGAATAGATTGGTGTTGCGGTCAAAACTCCATATGCTGTAGTTCTGATAGCCTTCGCCACGGTGGAAATAGATGTTGTGTCCGTCAGGTGTCATCTGGCCGGCATAGTCGTTGTCCACGCCGTTAGAAATCTGGCGCACGACGTTGCCCTGATATGCGTCGACGAGATATACGCCATAGTGGCCGTTGCGCACTTCGGTGAAACATAGAGTCTTGTCGTCGGGGCTCCAAGAGAAGTCGGTCACGTTTGTGCGAAATGTGCGCTGGGTGCTTGCACCGCCTTTGGCCGACTGCTTGACCATCACGTTGCTTGTGCCGTTCTTTTTGTTTAGATAGGCTATCTTTGAGCCGTCTTTTGAAAGGGCAATCTGAGGGTTGACCCACCAGGAGATTGCATCAAGGCCGGTTTTCTTGCCGAGGAAGCTTTTGCTGACTAAAACAAGGTTGCCGTTGACGGCGTCGGCATCTTCAGTGATTTTCTCAAATTTCACACCGCCTTCCTCCGGTACATACACCGTACCGTAATCAAACTTAACTTTCTTGGCCTCTGCCGGCTGCATCGCCGAGCAGAGTGTCAGGAGCGCAATGGCTCCGAATTTCAGTATTGCATTCATCGCTTTTTTGAATGCAAATTTAGATAGAGGAATGTTAATGAACCTGATAGATGTGTGATATATAACTACACGGTGTGTGGCTGAAAATTACACACTTTCATCTTTGTTCTGAGCCGAATCGTGTAACATTGCTTCAGATATGTCGCGGAAAAAATCGTGTTCAAGCACAGTGCAGATGCGTCGCAGCAGATTTGTGTCTATGTCCGGACGATTGAATATGTCGTAGACATTGCGGCGGTTGCAGTTAAGCCTGTTGGCAAACCATGTGACAGTGTGACGCCGTGGATGGCGGTCTAGTTCGGCGCGGATCAGTTGTCCGATGTGGAGTGGCATTGCGTTGGATCTGTCGGTTGACTAAATGCGAAACGTGGGGATTGACTCTGTTTATTGTCATTGAGGCATCGCCAAACGCCGTCCACAAATAAGCAGTCCACCCCACGCTATATCGCGTTATCGCACTGAACGCATTAGCGTTGGGTGCGGACAAAACGACAGCTGGAGCGCTTTTGACTGCTTTTCCCCTGTGGTTGAATTATTTGGCGATTTTCAATGACAGAAAAAAGCAAAAAAACGCTTCAAAATATTTTGCGCAGACCTGACTTTTCAAGCCTGCGTGACAAATTTACAAAAAAAGATTCTAATTCGTGAACCTCTGCGTTTTTTCGTTACGGAGATCTGTGTCCGCAGCATCGGAGTGACGAGGTTGTTTGATAGGTTTTTAGGCGTTAGTGAATAAGACGATGTTGATTCCTTGCGCGATGTCGCTCGCTAATAATGTTTGAGTCCATGCGCACTCAGTCATTATACTGGCCGTCAGTAACCTGACACAGCCTCGTGTTTTGATTATTCCTTATATAGTAGCCGTCAATACTTCCGGCAGGCAATCGTCACGCCCATATCGGTTGTCATTACCAGCCGCTTGGATGTTAATCTATCTATGGTGAAGGTGGCCGAATATCCTTTTGTTTCGGGATCAACCGTATCCGGACATATGATACCCCACGGAGCCAGGCGCTCCACTATTTCGTATGGAAACTGGAGCACAAATTCATCGTCATTGTAAGTCATATTGGCAACGATGCGTGTATTGTTGAGATCCGTAAGTTGTGCCACATCGCGGTAAAAACAGTAGTAATACTCTCCTTGTGGCTCCACATGTGTGCCGTCGGGGTAATCTATCGTCAGGATCTGCCATTGTCCCGAAAAGTCGCCATGCAGCGCCAGTTTACGACACGATGTCGAGCCAAGAGCCGCTATTATCAGACATAGCAATATTATCTTTTTCATAACCAACCGGATTTAGATATTGTAATCATTGCCCCGAAACTTTTGCCGAGCAGACGGCCGCTGTCGGCCGCCACCCCGATACGTCCGGTCCATCCGGGCAACTGATGCGGACGATATGTCACTTCAAGGAGTGCATTGAAATTATGAAGCACATTGCGTACAGGCTTGTGGTAGATACCCCACGACCGGGTATAAGTCATAAGCACCCGATAGTCTAAATCGGGGTGCGGATTTCCTTTCCACCCGAAGTGATGGCCCTTTATCCGGTTATGGGCAAATCGCAGACTGCCGTCGGCATTATATATCGGGGATATGACGAGCGGATTACCCATGCCCATGCCCCAGTGTTCCCAGCCGGGATAAAGATAGTGATTGTAATAGTTGTCTGCACCACTTATCTGCGACGGCACTTCCGGAGTATAGTCCCAATATACGGCTCCGCTCTGATCCTTGGTGATGAGATATTCGTAGACAAACGATGTTATCACCGGATTACGGGGAAACGTGATCTCTCCGCCAAGCAGCATATCTTTCCAGGCATGGTCAAAAAACATCATTGAATGATCTTCGAAATAATGCTCGTAATATGTACGTATGCGCCAGTCGGTATTTTTCGGCGTCCAATTGACGGCAAGTGACCATTGACCGGTGTGGTTGCCCAGACAATTGAGTTCTTCACCAATCAAGTTAGAGTCTTCGTAGTTGCCGCCGCCCATAGGCAGTAATATCTTGCACATCTCTTTCAGTCCGTGAGGGAATCTTATCACTTCGCGCTCTCCTGTCACAGGACTTGTGCGATAGAGCGTACCGCCAAACTGCGCGCCCATTTCCAGGCCACCTTCCACCGTCACGGTGTGACGGTCAGGATCGCCTATACGAAGAAATCCGCCCTTGGAGTGAAACAGCAGATTCTTTACATAGTCGCCTTCGGGGCCGGTATGTTTCTCTTGCCAGTGTCCGTCGGTGTACATGCCCATTGATATGTATCCCTTTATCGACAGCCACTTGTTGGTATAAGGTACCGGCTGATAATTTTCCATAGCCAGACGCACCTGCGGTATCGGACGGGCATTTTGCGAAAAAAGCATATCTCCCGAACTCAATTCCTCGCTTACAATGCCGTTCGTCCACTCCTGAGTACCTGCAGTGAGCGACAGTGAGCGATAGCGCACACCGCCATAGAGCTGCTGCACGATGAATGAGGATGTGAAATTGTAGGCTCCGGCAAGATCCACGCCGAAATTCCATGAAAATCTGCTGTCGTATTCAAAATCCTTGAATATGCCGGCACGTATATAACCATTGGACTTCTCTATGGATGAAAGTCCGAACCGGTTGTTGACAAGCCAGAACGGAGTATGAGCTCCGCTGCTCAACGACACGGATGCCTCGGTGTTGTAGTGATACACGCTGTCGGGTAATTCCAGAGCCGACAGCGGCAGCGCGGCCATTGACAGGGCTAAGCCTGTGATGAATTTTCGCATATATTGTTGTTTCAGTGTGTGAATTTATCAAAGCATAACACCCTGTCAGGCCAGTGACATATCCTCGTAGCGGCATCCGAGCAAAAAATCGCGGGTGTCCATTCTTCGCTTGCCCGGAGCCTGCAGACTCAGAATCTCCAGACACTTGTCGGCACAATGCAACAACATGCGTCCGTCGGTAGTCACTGTTATGCGACCGGGTTTTTCAGAGTCGGTATCCGTGACACGTGTAGTGAATATCTTCAGAGCTCCCTGCGGCATCTCTCCTGCCATAAGTTCTCCCCACGCAGTAGGGTAAGGCGATAGTCCGCGCACAAGATTATGTATCTCCAGGGCGCTGCGGTTGCAGTCGACATGACATGTTTCCTTAAATATTTTGGGCGCGGGAGTAGGTTGCTCACCGGTAAGGCCGCTCTGCGGTGTGACGGTCAGATTGCCTTGTATGATACGATCGATAGTCTTCAATGTAAGAGTTGCCCCGAGTGTCATCAGCCGGTCGTGCACCGTTCCGGCATTGTCTTCAGGTGCGATATCAATGGATTCAAAGTCTATCACATCGCCTGTATCTATCTCATGCTTTAGAAAAAATGTGGTGACCCCCGTAGTGGTATCGCCGTTTATCACAGCCCAGTTTATAGGAGCCGCGCCACGGTATCGCGGCAGCAGGGAGGCATGCAGATTGAAAGTTCCGAGTTCCGGCATGGTCCACACCACTTCGGGCAGCATACGGAATGCTATGACCACAAAGAGTTGCGCTCCATAGTTTCGCAGTTCGTCTACAAAAGCCTGATCTTTGAGACGTTCGGGCTGCATTACCGGCAGCCCTGCCTGCAAGGCATACTCCTTCACTGCCGGCTGCTGCATACGCTTGCCGCGTCCGGCCGGCTTATCTGGAGCGGTAACCACAGCCACCACATTATATCCGCCCTCGACCATGGCACGCAGACTCTCCACTGCAAAATCGGGAGTGCCGAAAAACACTATTTTCAGATCTTCTTTTTTCATAAAAAATTTGTGTCAAACAGGTAATTTCTGCAAATTTAGCGCATTTTCCTCAAACTACTATGGCGGATTTGAGATAAGTTGATTAACTTTGTGAAAAACATAACCAAGAACTACTTCACAACGAGATGAAAACATTATTATCAGCTTTATTGCTTGGAGCATCTGTGGTTGCTTCGGCAGCCGATCCTGTGGACTATGTGAGCACTCTCGTGGGCACACAGTCAAAATATTCGATCTCCACAGGCAATACCTATCCGGCCATCGCTATGCCATGGGGCATGAACTTCTGGACTCCCCAGACAGGTAAAATGGGCGACGGATGGGCCTATACTTACGATGCCGACCAGATACGCGGATTCAAGCAGACTCACCAGCCGAGCCCATGGATCAACGATTTCGGCCAGTTTTCCATAATGCCTGTGACCGGTGATGTGCGTTTTGGCGAAAACGACCGTATGAGCTGGTTCTCTCACAAGGCGGAAACCGCTACACCGTATTTTTATCAGATATACCTCGCCGACCACGACGTTACGGTTGAGCTGACACCGACATCACGTGCCGCTGCGTTCCGATTCACATTTCCCGAATGCGAACTGTCTACAGTGGTGATCGATGCATTTGACAAAGGATCGTCAGTGACCGTCGATGCCTCCAACCGCCGAATCACGGGTTACTCCACAAAAAATTCCGGCGGTGTGCCCGAGAACTTCCGCAACTACTTTGTGATCGAATTCGATACCCCGTTCACCTATACTGCCACTGTTGCAGACAGCGTGATCTCCACATCTGCCACATCAGCTACCGCCAACCACGCCGGCGCTATTGTAGGATTTCCCACTGTGAAAGGGCAGAAAGTCAACGCACGTGTAGCATCCTCGTTCATAAGCCCCGAGCAGGCGCTGCTCAATCTCAAGGAGCTTGGCGACGGCGATTTCGATCGGATCAAGGCTCAGGGACGCGAAACTTGGAACTCTTATCTTGGACGCATTGAGATAAGTCCTGACGCGTCCGATGCATTCCAGCTCGACCGTCTGCGCACATTTTACTCCAACCTCTACCGCACATTGCTATTCCCGCACTCATTCTATGAGATCGACGCTCAGGGCAACCCCATCCACTACAGCCCCTACAACGGCGAAGTGCTCGGCGGCTACATGTTCACCGGCACAGGATTCTGGGACACATTCCGTGCATTGTTCCCACTGCTCAACCTTGTATATCCCGAGCAGAACGACAAGATACAGGCCGGACTCGTCAACGCATATCTTGAAAGCGGATTCCTGCCCGAATGGGCAAGTCCCGGACACCGTGGCTGCATGGTGGGCAATAACAGTGCCTCCATCGTGGCCGACGCTTATCTCACCGGACAGCTCCGCGGCTATGACATCGAAAAACTCTGGGAAGCCGTAATCTCCGACGCTCACAAAGTACATCCCACCGTAAGCTCAACCGGTCGTCTCGGTCATGAATACTACGACCGTCTCGGCTATGTGCCCTATAACGTAGGTATCAATGAAAGCGCTGCACGCACTCTCGAATACGCCTACGACGACTGGTGCATATATCAGCTCGGCAAGGCACTCGGCAAATCCAAGAAAGAGATCGAGCCCTACGCACAGGCCGCAATGAACTACCGCAACCTCTTCGACCCCGAGCACAAGCTCATGCGTGGCAAAAACGAAGACGGCACTTTCCAGTCGCCATTCAATCCGCTCAAATGGGGCGACGCGTTTACTGAAGGCAACTCATGGCACTACACCTGGTCTGTATTCCACGATCCGCAGGGTCTTATCGATCTTATGGGGGGTGATAAGGAATTCAACACCATGATGGACTCTGTATTCACCGTTCCGCCGGTATTCGATGACAGCTACTACGGATTTCCCATCCACGAGATCCGCGAGATGCAGATCATGAACATGGGCAACTACGCCCACGGCAACCAGCCCGTACAGCACATGATTTATCTCTACAACTACTCCGGCGAACCATGGAAGGCACAGCACTGGGTACGTGAGGTGATGAACCGCATGTACACACCCAACCCCGACGGCTACTGCGGCGACGAAGACAATGGCCAGACCTCGGCATGGTATGTATTTTCGGCTCTCGGATTCTATCCCGTGGCTCCTGGTACAGGCGAATACGTGCTCGGTGCACCACTGTTCCGTCAGGCAAAGATACATCTGGCCGATGGTAAGACCGTGACCATCAACGCGCCTCAGAACAGTGATGCCAACCGCTATGTCGACGCACTCACTATCGACGGCAAGCCCTATGACGCTACTTTCGTGACTCGCGACATGCTCTACACCGGCCCCACATTCGACTACACGATGGGCAGCAAGCCCAACACCACCCGTGGCACTGCCAAGGAATCACGTCCATACTCGTTCTCCAACGCTCCCGACGCACCTAAGGCTCCTAAGGCCAAGAAAGTCAAAAAAGCAAAGAAGAAATGAGCGGTAACACCGCAATCCCATAAAACAATCAGGGTGCTGCTTGATGGCAGCACCCTGATTGTTTTTCATATCGGGCGATAATCTAAAATTACCCTGTCAGTCGGCGGCAACGGCAGCCTTGGTATATCGGCACTGCAATACGCCTGCCAGACTCTTCAGCGCTTTCAGCAGTTCGGCACGCGGCATCGCCACGTTGAGTCGCATGAATCCTTCACCCTGTGTGCCGAACATTGTGCCCGAGTTCAGTGCCAGATGAGCCTCGTTTACAAACAGATCCACCAGTTTATCCTGCGGCAGACCAAGTTCACGGCAGTCGAGCCATATCAGAAATGAGGCCTGTGGTCGCACGGCCTTGATCTGAGGCATCTCAGCAGCCACAAACTGCTCTACGGCCTCTATGTTGCCCTCGATATATGGCAGCAGTTCGTTGAGCCACGGCTCACCATAGGTGTATGCCGCTTCCGTGCCGACGGTCGCCGAGAAGAATGGCGATGAAAACTCATTGGCTTCCATCCAGCGAAAAAACGGTTCACGCAGGCCTTTGTGCGGCACCATCATCCACGAGCTTACCAGTCCGGGGATGTTGAAAGTCTTAGACGGCGCTCCGAACGATACGGACACAGCCGCAGCATCCTCGCTCACCGAGGCAAACGGTATGTGAGGACGTCCGTAGAGCATCAGATCGCCATGTATCTCGTCGGAAAGTACTATCACCCCATAGCGGCGTGCCAGACGAGCCACTTCACGAAGAGTTTCGGCATCCCACTGAATGCCCACCGGATTGTGGGGATTGCAGAGTATCATCAGTTTCGGACGCTCATGTGCGAAAATGTCTTCCAGACCTTCCAGATCCATCTTGTAGAAAGCATCATCGCCGGGTATCAGCGGATTTTCCACCACAATGCGGTCATTGCCTTCGGTCACGAGACGAAACGGATGATAGACCGGTGGCTGTATCACTACCTTGTCGCCCGGACGGGTGAAGAAATTCAGAGCATAAGCTATGCCTCGCACCACTCCGGGAACAAAAGCCAGCTGCTCGCGAGTCACGTCGAGATTATGACGGCGGTGAAGCCATGCTATCACCGAATCCCAATATCCCTTACCCGGAACACTGTAGCCATAGACCTGATGCGATATTCTCTGCTGCAGAGCCTGCACTATCTCCGGACACACGGCAAACTCCATATCTGCAATCCACAATGGAGTCAGATCCTTACGACCGAAAAGTTCGCCAAGCAACTCATACTTGGATGCAAGCGTGCCCTGTCGGTCAACTACCTCGTCAAAATTATATTTTCCCATACATGTGATAAAAAAATTACCACAAATATAATGGTTTTTCAGCCAATTCTCGCCAAAATTCATTAAGTTTGTAACCTGTATTAATTTACACTTAGTAGCACCTATTCAATCCACTCAAAGCCACGCACCATGAAACTGGACTACAACAACCTCCCGGCCGAAGCTGAAGAACGCCTTATAGAAGCTGAATTTCAAGATCTTCTGGCAGGATATCTTCGTAGCAACCACCGCAAAAAAGTAGAGATCATAGAGCGTGCCTACAGATTTGCGAAGAAGGCTCATAAAGGCATTCGTCGCCGGTCGGGCGAGCCATATATACTCCACCCTATAGCAGTGGCCAAAATTGCTTCGCAGGAGATCGGACTCGGCTCCACATCTATCTGTGCCGCCTTGCTTCACGATGTGGTAGAGGATACTGAATATACGGTCGAAGACATCGAACACCAGTTTGGACCGAAAGTAGCCGAACTCGTAAGCGGACTCACCAAGATATCCGGGGGAATATTCGGCGACAAAGCATCGCTACAGGCTGAAAATTTCCGCAAGCTCCTCCTGACAATGTGCGAAGACATTCGTGTGGTGCTGATAAAGATGGCCGACCGTCTCCATAACATGCGAACACTCGGCTCCATGGCTCCAAACAAGCAGTATAAGATTGCCGGTGAAACGCTCTATGTATACGCTCCGCTGGCATATCGGCTTGGACTTTTCAATATCAAGACCGAGCTTGAGGATCTGAGTTTCAAATATGAGCATCCGGCAGCTCACGCCGACATCACTGAAAAGGTGCGTCAGTCCGAGGCAAGGCGACAGGCCGTGTATGCCGACTTCTCGCAGCCCATTCTTGAGCGTCTCAATGGCATGGGACTCGTTTACGAAGCCAAAGCTCGCGTAAAGTCGGCCTACTCCATATGGCGAAAGATGGAGACCAAACACGTGCCATTCGAAGAAATTTACGACCTGTATGCCGTCCGCATCATTTTCGACTGCGACGATCCGACTCTTGAAAAAAACGTGGCATGGAACATATATTCAGCCATCACGGATATATATCGTCTTCATCCGGAGCGCACACGCGACTGGATCAGCACCCCTAAGGCCAACGGTTATCAGGCGCTGCACGTGACTGTGATGGGCCCTGACGGAAACTGGGTGGAAGTGCAGATCCGATCAAAACGCATGGACGAGATTGCCGAAAAAGGCTTTGCCGCGCACTGGAAATACAAAGTGGGCGAAGGTGAGGAAGAGACCGAACTACACTACTGGCTCTCCACCATCAAAGACATTCTTGAAGATCCTACCCCAGATGCTGTGGACTTTCTCGACACGCTGAAGCTCAATCTTTTTGCTGCCGAAATCGTGGTGTTCACCCCCAAAGGCGAACTCATCACACTACCGTCAAACGCCACTGTTCTAGATGTGGCCTTCACTCTTCACTCCCAGATAGGATCGCACTGCATAGCAGGTAAAGTCAACCACAAGCTGGTGTCTCTGTCTCACAAACTTAGCAGCGGTGATCAGGTGGAGGTGCTTACATCTCAGTCGCAGAAACCCAAGCCCGAGTGGGAACAGATATTACGCTCTGCCAAAGCTCGCACACGACTCCGCAAAGCCCTGCGTCACGAACAGGCTCCCGACATCGAAAAAGGCAAGAAAATACTGTCCGATTTTCTTGACGATGCAGAAGTAAAGGGTACCAATGAGGTCATAACCAAAATCATGGCTTACTACAAGGTGTCATCGCGCGACACTCTTTATTACAAACTCGGTGCCGGCGAACTTTCTCTTGAAGGATATGTGTTTAAAGATTCCCCCAAGACATCTCCGGGGCTGCTCAAAAAAATATTCCGCATAGGAACAGGCAAAAACAAATCGACAGTAGCTCCGGTTCCGAAAATTATCAAGCCGGAGAAGATCAATGCCAAAGAAGTCTACTCGCTATATATGACGGACGATGAGCAGAACTTCGTATTCTCCGATTGCTGCCGTCCGGTTCCCGGCGACGACGTGATGGGGTATATCAACGATGACGGACAGGTCGAAGTACACACTCTTACATGCCCCAGAGCACAGGTGCTCAAGGCCGGATACGGACCCAGAATAGTGGCTACTCGCTGGGAATCGGTACAGACTTCCCTGCCGGCTACAGTGCTCATCGAAGGCATCGACCGTCATGGCATATTACAGGAACTCACCCAGTTGATATCCAACCAGCTCAATATCGACATACGCAGCCTGCACATCGACACCGACAAAGAAGTGTTTCACTGCCGGCTTGGCGTTTTGGTACACGACACAGACGTCATAGTGCGCCTGTGCAATAAAATAAAAAAAATCTCAGGCGTACAGAGTGCCGTAAGAAGCGATGAATAAATTTACAGATTTCAGCCGTCCGACGCTGTTGCGTCTGCTGTTCCTCGCAGCAGCCATAGTCCTTATATTCATTTTTATACCCGGACAGAAACAGACATCCTACTCCTACGAAGTCAACAAACTGTGGAACTACGACGACCTCATAGCGCCGTTCGATATCCCCATCAACATCGATGACGACCGACGGGCCGCCATCACCGACAGCCTGAAAGCCAATTTCCAGCCGGTTTATTATCGCGATGCGTCCATTGCCGAGGATGTTATAAGCCACTATGACGAACAGCTCCGACAGCGTGGACTCAACACCATAGAGCGCACTCGGCTTATCGATGCCTTGCGGCGTATCTACCGCACCGGCATCATCAACTCCGGCGACTCGCTGCACATGCTTCGTATGGTGTCGCCCTCCGACCATACATCCAAATCATACTCCGTATCTGAATATTATACTCCGAGGGGTGCATACATACGCATCGACTCTATAGCCAATGCCGAGCATCTCAAATCGGGACTGGCGTCCGGACTGAGCCTGTCGCTACGCCCCAATATACTGCTCGACAGTGTAGAGACAGAACGTTTTCGCCGTGAGGACGCGCAGCGGGCTCTTGCTCCCATAGGCATGCTTCCGCAGGGCGAAGTCATCGTGTCGCGTAGCGAACGTATCACCCCGCAGACATTCACCAACATCGCCACCTACCAGCAGATGGTCAGAGAGCGAGGCGACAATATCAACAACAGGCATACATACCCCAAACTCGGCATGATGCTCATTATTACACTGCTCATCCTCATAATGTATGCCTACACAGCCATATATCGTCCGCAATTGTATTCTGAACCGCGCATGATGCTATTCCTGTTGTCGGTCATCGTCTGTTTCACCATATTCGCATTCGTACTTACTTCGGCGTTCACCCACGGCATATACATCGTACCGTTCACCATCATTCCCATCGTGGTGCTGGTCTTCGTCGATTCACGCACGGCATTCTTCACCTATATGGTCACTATCCTTCTCGTGGCCTCGCTCACACACTTCATGTGGGACTTCATCCTCATGCAGTTTGTCGCCGGATTTGTCGCTGTTGTATCTATAAATGAACTCAGCAAACGCTCTCAACTTATACGCACGGCCTTATGCGTATTTCTGGCCTATGCCGTCACTTATACGGCAATCGACATAATGCAATCGGGAGGCATCGACCATCTGCAGCCGCGCATGTTCGGAGTGCTTGGTGTCAATGCCGTGCTCCTGTCATTTGCCTACATACTCATATTCGTCATTGAAAAGGCCTTCGGGTTCATCTCCAGGGTGACACTCGTTGAACTTTCCGATATCAATCATCCATTGCTGCGCGAGCTCTTTGAAGAGTGCCCGGGCACATTTCAGCACTCTATGGCAGTGAGCAATATTGCCGCAGCTGCCGCATCGCGTGTGGGAGCCAACGTACAGCTCGTGCGCGCCGGTGCTCTCTACCACGACATCGGCAAGATGAGCAATCCCGCGTTTTTCACCGAAAACCAGCACGGAGTCAATCCCCACGATGCCCTCACGCCAATACAGAGCGCACGCATAGTCATCGGGCACGTCACCGACGGAGTGCGACGCGCCGAAAAGGCCAAGTTGCCTGCACGTCTGCGCGATTTCATCCTTGAACACCATGGCAAGGGCACCGCTCGCTTTTTCTACACTACATACTGCAACGCTCATCCGGACGAAAATGTGGACCCGGCTCCATTCACCTATCCAGGCCCCAATCCGCAGTCGCTCGAGACATCCATACTTATGATGGCCGATGCCGTGGAAGCCGCTTCGCGCTCGCTCACCGACCACTCGCCGGAAAGTATAAGCAACCTCGTGGATCGCATCATTGACTCTCAGGTCGATGAAGGACTTCACAACGACTCTCCCATATCCTTCCGCGATATACGCGACATCAAGAAGTCCTTTACCGACAGCTTGCGCACCATGTATCACTCCCGTATATCATATCCCAACGCTGTCAGGCCGACAGATTCCACGCCGTCACGGCCTGACTGACCATTTCCATAACCAGCAATCATCTCTATAGTCATGGAGCCGATCCACAACATATTCGATACTGTAACCACTGTTGACATCATTATACTCACACTCAGTATACTTGCCGCCATCGCCGCTCTCGTCGGTACATGGATGTCGCGCTTCTGGAGTGTGATTGCCGCCTATGTGAGCCTATGTCTGCTACATCTTTTTCCCGCATCGGGAGTCGTTGGCGGCACTCTTGTTTTCTGGGGCATGGCTGCTGTAGTGGCCACTGCGATCGGACTGATGCTTCCGCCGGAGATAGCCGGCACACGATGCGGCATGCCCTACATCACCATAGGCGCTTTGGCCGGCACATTCACAGGACTTATCATATCACAGGCCGGTATGATCATTGGAGCCGTAGTCGGTGCCATGTGCGGAGCCATAGCTTACAGCCGCACACCTGCCGGTGCTCCTCTCGGATTTCCATCGGCACGGTTCTTCAACTTCACCTGCGCGAAAGGACTTCCGGTAGCCGTAACCGCCTGTATGTGCGGACTTGTCACTATATCATTCATCAATCTTCTTCATCCCTGAATTCATTATTTCCCACGATGATACTACGTACTCTCATCCTTATTTTCGCCATCATTCCAGCTATGGCATCCTTCAGTCAGACCGACTTCGAACGCATCCCACGCAAAAAGCCTGACTTCTCACAGATACAGCGCGAGATCAACGACCGCACATCTCCATACTACTATCCGAGACTCATGGAGGAATTTCAGCGCAACGACACCATCATGAAGCTCGACAAATACCGTTATCTCTATCTCGGATACTCACTGCAAGAAGACTACAACCCATACCGTACTCCGTCATTTACCAACATGGCCGCCAACATCGACCGCGCCAATCTCACCCGGCAGGAGTGCGATACCGTCATCAAATACTGTAATATGGCCATGCAGGACAATCCCTTCGACCTACAGCAGATGTCTACACTGATATCCGCGCTGCGACAGCGTGGAAGCACAGCTCTTGCCGACATCTGGCAATATAAATTCAACTATATACTCATGGCCATAGTATCAACCGGCACAGGACTCGACGAGGAAAATGCCTGGTACGTGATAGAGCCTCAACATGAGTATGTGTTGCTCAACATGATGGGATTTGTAATAACCAACCATCTATTTTACGAGCCCTACTACGAATTTCTCACCGTTACAGACCGTAACGGCAAATCCGCAGGCGGATATTACTTTAATATCCACCACATACTCGAAGAATATTTCCGGAAATTTCCCGACGAACTTTGACCCGGCGTCGGAGCCATCCATAATTTATCCGCTCCCATTACAATAGACGTCGTGGCGTGGCTACAATGTCCGGTTCAATAATATAATAAATGTATTGGAAGATTGCTTTTGAGAGTGTGTCATAACTTTGCTGTATGGATGGACTATGGTGGAGTCGTACGCTTACGTATGGACACAAAAAAGGGTAAGCTTACTACATCGCACCGCTACGACCCGGTACCGTTGCTTCGATCAAGACCTGGCGGAGTTCCCGGGGAGCTGGTCGTGTAGGACTTACCCGGCACAAAGGTACACATTTTTCCTGAATTGCCAACGCACATTCATAAAATTTCACCATTTTCATCCCGAAAACAACCTTCAGACTCTGCAATAGTATTACACTTTGTATAAAATAACATAGAGGCAGTTCATTGAACTGCCTCTATGTTATGTATTTATGAAAATAGGATTTGTATCAGTCCACTTTCCATGTTTCGCCGGCAAGTATCATCGAGCGCAGTTCTTCGACCTGGCGATCCACCTCGTCGTTGTAGGTCAGAGAGTCCACATCGCGTATCACGCCTATTGCCAGCGGCAGGTCTGTGCCGTCCATCATGGCAAGCTGTTGATGGAGGAAGTTGGACTGAGTGTGCGCGTCATGAACGAGTATGTCGTCGATAGTATATCCGTCAGTGCCAATTTCCACTGATTTGAGCAGGAATCCGTCTTGAACCAAACCCTTGTTCATCTCCTTGCCGAAGATCATTTTCTTGCCGTGTTCCAGATGTATGGTGCGGTCGGCGCGATATTCGCGGTCGGTTATGCGGTTGTGGATGCCATTGTTGTAGATCACGCAGTTCTGAAGTATCTCCACTACTGAAGTGCCATGATGGCGAGCGGCAGCCAGAAGCACTTCCTGCGATATCTGAAGTTCCACATCAATAGAGCGTGCGAAGAAGTTGCCTCGCGCTCCAAACACAAGCTCGGCAGGAATAAATGGATCTTCCGTGGTGCCGTAGGGCGATGATTTTGACACGAAGCCGCGGTCGCTTGTGGGAGAATACTGACCCTTTGTGAGTCCGTATATCTTGTTGTTGAACAGGAGCATGTTGATGTCGATGTTGCGACGCACTGCATGTATGAAGTGATTGCCGCCGATGGCAAGTCCGTCGCCGTCGCCCGATATCTGCCATACGGTCATTTCGGGGTTGGCCACTTTGAATCCGGTGGCTATGGCTGCAGCTCGGCCGTGTATGGTGTGGAAGCCATAGGCATTCATGTAGTATGGGAGTCGCGACGAGCATCCGATGCCCGATATCACGGCAGTCTTGTGAGGAGGTACTCCCAGTGCTGCCATGGCCTTGTGGAGGGAGTTGAGTATGGCGTGGTCGCCGCATCCGGGGCACCAGCGAACCGGCTGGTCGCTTTTGTAATCGGCTGGCGTATATGCTGTGTTAGTTGCTTCCATGTGATTTATTCGTTGTCAATGATTTTTTCAACGGCGTTCACCACTTCTTCCACTAAGAATGGCTGGCCCTGTATTTTGTTGATGCGTTTGATGTTGATGTCGGGGAACTGAGCCTGAAGATAGTCGGCAAACATACCTGTGTTGAGCTCGGCCACAATCACCTGTTTGTAGCGCGAAAGCACTTCGTGAGTGTTGGCGGGCAGGGGGTTGATGTAGCTGAAGTGTGTAAATGCCACGTTGCGTCCTGCGGCGTTGAGTTCCTGAGCGGCTGTGCGCAGATGTCCGTATGTTCCGCCCCATCCCAGCAGCAGTGTTTCGGCTTCGTTGCAGTCGTAGAGCACTTCGAGAGCGGGTATATCGGAAGCTATGCGGCGTATCTTTTCACGACGGGTCATCACCATGCGTTCGTGGTTGACCGGATCAGTACTGATGGCACCTGTGTTGTAGTCTTTTTCAAGTCCGCCCAGACGGTGCATGGCTCCTTCTGTGCCGGGGATGGCCCAGTAGCGCACAAGGTTGTCGTCACGTCGTTCGTAAGGGCGCCATGAGCCCTGAGCTATTTTGTCGGCGGGGACATACGGGGGCTTTATGGCTGGATATTCGTCGGATTCGGGTATGCGCCATGCCGACGATCCGTTGCCAATGAAAGCATCAGTGAGGAGTATCACCGGAGTCATGTGTTCGATGGCTATGCGTGCGGCTTCAAAGGCCATGGTGAAGCAGTCGGTGGGCGAGGTAGGAGCCACTACGGCCACGGGCGATTCGCCGTTGCGGCCGTAAAGAGCCTGCATGAGGTCGGTCTGCTCGGTCTTTGTCGGCAGTCCGGTAGACGGGCCTCCGCGCTGTA
>CAJTQH010000001.1:20488-41659 GCA_910578305.1 uncultured Muribaculaceae bacterium | reverse complement strand
GTCGATCACCACGAGCGGTAATTCGGCTATCACGGCCAGACCGATGCCTTCGCTCTTGAGTGCGAGGCCGGGGCCGGAAGTCGATGTCACGGCGAGATTTCCGGCAAATGCCGCGCCTATGGCCGAGCATACGCCGGCAATTTCGTCTTCCATCTGCACGGCTTTGACTCCGAGGTCCTTGCGCTTGGCCAATTCCTGAAGAATGTCTGTGGCCGGGGTGATGGGATAGCTGCCGAGGAAAAGCGGTCGTCCGCTTTTCTCAGAAGCCATGATCAAGCCCCATGCGGTGGCTGTGTTACCGTTGATGTCGGTGTAAACGCCGGGACGAGCCGATTCGGTCTCGATACGGTAGGTCGATACCGATGCGTGTATGTTGGCGCCATAATTGTAGCCTGCGTCAAGCACCTTGGAGTTGGCGTCGAGTATGGCCGGTTTTTTGGCAAATTTCTTTGTAAGGAAGTGACGCACACTATCCATCGGACGGTCGAATAGCCAGCACACGAGTCCGAGAGCGAAGAAGTTGCGGCACTTCACTATGCTTTTGTTGTCAAGGCCGCTGTCGGCAAGTGCGTTCTTGGTCATTGACGTAACCGGCACGTCAAGCACCTGAGCGCGTATGCCGAGTTCTTTGAACGGGTCGTCGGTAGCAAACTGAGCTTTTTTCAGATCGGCTTCCTTGAAAGAGTCGATATCGACTATTATGATGCCTCCCTCTTTGACATGGCGCACGTTCTGTTTCAGTGCGGCCGGATTCATTGCTACGAGTACATCGCACTTGTCGCCCGGTGTGTGTACCTGTTGTCCGACGCTTACCTGAAAACCGGATACACCTCCCAGTGATCCCTGTGGTGCGCGGATTTCAGCCGGATAGTCGGGGAATGTCGACACCTGATTGCCGATGCCTGCCGACACATTTGTAAAGATGTTGCCCACGAGCTGCATGCCGTCGCCGGAATCACCGGAGAAGCGTACAACGACTTTGTCGAGGGTTTTCACTCTTGTTTCGTCTAACATACTACTGATTGTATATTTCTGGTATGATTATAGGTTAATTATTCTAAAATTCAATCTGAGGCAAAGATATTGAATAAAAATGAAATAGCAATGACTTTCAATGTGTGAAATTCAGGCTGCGTCCACGGACTGTAGAGAAGGATACGCCGAAGCGATATGCTATCTTTCCGTTAACCATTGTCAGATCCACTTTGTTGCCTACTGTGAGGCCGCTGAGAGGGGTCCATCCGCACCGGCTCACCGCCCATTGGTCGGTGATGGTATATGGCTCGCAGTCGTTGTTGACAAGCACAAGATCGGCATAATATCCGGGGCGTATAAATCCGCGGCGATCTATGCCATAGATTATAGCTGGGTTATGACACATTTTTTCCACAACGGTGGAGATATTGAAATATCCTTCCTCGGCCATCTGTAGCATAAGCGTGAGGGAAAACTGTATCAATGGCATGCCCGATACGGCTGTAAGGGCATTGCCGCGCTTTTCTTCAGGCAGATGCGGTGCATGGTCGGTGGCAATGGTGTCTATGCGTCCGTCGGTGACAGCGCGTCGCAGCGCGTCGCGGTCGGCAGGGCGCTTTATCGCCGGATTGCATTTTATGCGTGCTCCGAGCATGGCATACTGTTCGTCGCAGAAGGCCAGATACTGCGGGCAGGTCTCGGCAGTGATCAGTTTACCTTGAGGTGTTCCCGGCGAAAGCAGGTTGAGTTCGTCGGCCGTGGATACATGTAGCAGATGCAGCCGGTGATTGTATTGCTTTGCAAGTTCGACTATGCGCCGTGAGGCTTCGAAGCACACGCGGTGGTCGCGTATTATGGGATGAAAGCCGATGGGGAGGTCTTCGCCGTAACGTTCGGTTATTTCACGGCGGTTGGCTTGCAGTAGCTGTTCGTCCTCGGCATGAACGGCCACAATGGCAGGTACTTCGGCCATGATTCGGCGCATCATCTCATCGTTGTCCAAGAGCATGTTGCCGGTCGAAGATCCCATGAACAGCTTTACTCCTGCAACTCGGGAATAGTCGGCATGTACAAGCCGGTCGAGATTGTCGGCAGTAGCACCGATGAAGAAGCCGTAATTTGCCATTGATACTTCGGCGGCACGCTTCATCTTGCTGTCTACGGCCTCCATGGAAGTTGTGGCCGGACTGGTGTTGGGCATGTCGATAAACGATGTCACACCACCCATGACCGCAGCCAGACTTTCAGTGCCCATGTCGGCCTTGTGTGTCAATCCCGGGTCGCGGAAATGCACATGTGTGTCAATGACTCCGGGCAGCAGCAGGCGCTCTTTACCGTCAATGACGGTGCCAGACATTAGAAATCCGTCGGGAGCCGGCCCTTGCCCCACTTCGGCAATGGTATCGTCGTGCACAAGCACGTATCCGAGAGGTGCGGAGCCTTCGTTCACTACATATACGTTATGTATAAGGGTACATTTCGACAGATCAATGTTTTGCGGAATCATATCGTGGATATTTCTTAAACCAGCTACTTATTTTAAGTCGTATTACGCCGAGCATTGCTTCGCTGAATATGCCGCTCGACATCTTACTTGTGCCCAGAACGCGGTTGACGAAAATTATGGGCACTTCCTTTATGGTGAAACCGCACTTGTGGGCGGTGAATTTCATTTCAATCTGGAAAGCATAGCCTTTGAACCGGATGTTGTCAAGATCTATGGTCTCAAGGACGCGGCGTGTATAGCATGCAAATCCTGCTGTGGTGTCGCGTACTTTCAACCGTGTCACGAGCCGCACGTAGGCCGATGCATAGTATGACATGAGCACACGGCCCATAGGCCAGTTGACAACATTGACACCGGTGATGTAGCGTGATCCAACCGACATGTCGGCTCCTTCTGTGGCACATGCGTCATAAAGAGCAAGCAGATCATTGGGGTTATGGGAGAAGTCCGCGTCCATCTCGAAGATGTAGGAGTAGCGCGGACGCTGCAAAGCCCATTTGAATCCGGCTATGTAAGCTGTGCCGAGCCCGAGTTTGCCATGACGCTCCACCATGTACACCCGCTCGGGATACTCGGCGATTTTATTGCGTACGATGTCGGCAGTCCCGTCGGGCGATCCGTCGTCGATGATGAGCACGTCCATCTTACGTGGCAGCGACATTACGGCATCAATTATGGCGGCCACATTTTCTTTTTCGTTGTATGTGGGTATGATCACCACGCTGTCGGATGGAGTGACTGTTTTACCGGTATTTGACAGAGAGTGGCTTGCGTTGTGCATAAGCTGATATAATAATAAGGAGTAGTGTGCGATGTTAGAATTTGTAAGTGGCTCCCACGAGGCCTGTGATGCCCTGTGCAGGTACGCCGCAGATGAGGAAGCAATGACGGTTGAGAAGATTTTCTCCACGGATGAATGCACTCCAACGGTCGGTGATGCGGTAGAGTGCTCCAGCCTTGAGGTTGCTCACTGAACCGAGGTTGCGCAGCT
Organism: uncultured Muribaculaceae bacterium; assembly: GCA_910578305.1. Lineage (GTDB taxonomy): Bacteria > Bacteroidota > Bacteroidia > Bacteroidales > Muribaculaceae > Paramuribaculum. The sequence continues at coordinate 38,186 of CAJTQH010000001.1, read as the reverse complement.
TGGTAGTGGCTATGGGCTGATCGGCCGGCAATGGAAAGTCGGAGCTGAGTGATGTATAGCTTATGGCCCGGCCTCCACGGTATTCCCATCCGAGGTCTATGTCGAGCTGCTTGATAGGTGTTACTCGCAGATCTACTGATGCCACGTGTTTTGCGCGGTCACGCCACAGATAGTAGCCGCGGTCGAGTTTTTGTGGAGCAGCTTCAAACGAGGCTTTCAGATCCACTATGTTGCGGTAGTTGTAACCGATGCTTCCTGTCAGCTTCAGGCTTTTAAAGTCAAATGCGGTAAATACGGTCTGTGGTGTCTCTAAAACCTGGTTGTCGACGATGGCGTGTGTCTCGGGCATCAGCCAGTCGTTGGCGATTGCGTATGCTGCGGAAATCTCGGCATAAAAGCCTTTCCATAGACCTACTGTTACTCCGGCTTCGGCTTCAACCGGGATCGAAGAGTTGCGATAGGAGCTGAATGGGAGTGAGTAGGGGGTGATGTCAAACAGCGATCCAAGGGTGTTTTCCCATTGTCCGCCCCGAGCCGTGGCATATACTTTCACTATATCGGACGGAGTCCATGTGGCTGATGCCTGCGGTGTGATATGAAACATTTTGCCGCTATTGAACCGTAGATCTATATTGAGGCCGAGATCTATTGCCACACGGTCGATGTCGAAGCGGTAGAACGGGTGTAGATGCAGCATGCTGAAGTGAGGTTTGCCGTAGGGTATCAGCATTATGCGGTCGGAATCTCCGGCATAGTCGTAGAGACGTGAATAGCCTGTGTATGTGAATGCGATGTCCATCCCGGCGGCAGATGCTCCGGCAAACTTACCGTAGAAGAATCCGTGTGCTTTGACACGGTTTTCGCGGGCCGGACTGACTTTCAGATTCTCCCATAGCGATGTTATGGATGGGATAAGGGTATAGTTGTCGGTGTTGACATAGGCGAATCGGCCGTATTCTGCTCCGAGTCCATAATGGAAGTCTCCGTGATCGAGCGTCCACATGGCTGATGCGTTGAACCGGTGTGCGCTCTGGTTGTGGCGGTCGTTGACCTCAGGGATGCTGAACCGGGCGTAAGTATAGTCGATACCGGCATTGATAAATGATTCTGACCCTACGGCCTGATGCAGCTCGGCACCGATGGTGGCTGTGTTGCGCCGAACATACATCTTGCCTGCGTCCTCGCCTTGAGTTACGGGCATCATGGAGCCTTTATAAGATGTGCCGTCATATTGCATCCATGCGTTAAGACGAGTGTGGTCGGTGTCGAAAATTTTGTATCCGGCTGAGGCTCCGAGATTGAAGCTCGGCATGAATCCGAGTGCTGCATATCCGCGATATGGCGACGTGTAGATGCTGTCGGCGTATGCCGCCGGTGCCAGTGTGGGTATGGTGCCGGGCACAGCTACCTTTACCTGACGTGTGCTGTATGGGAGCGCCGAAAGTCTGACTGCCGAGAGTTCTATGCGTGGATTGATGTTGAGCTTTTCGTAATCGCGCAGTTCGGGTATCCGGTCATATTGCACGGTCACGTTTTCCCGCATGTCCTGTGCGGATACCTGACCGGTCAGTATCATGGCGGCTGCTATGGCGGCCATGCGTGATAGTAGACGTTTCATTATTTGATACACGCTTTTGAGTAGTGGTGTTGGTTATTACTTGTTGCGGGATAGACGTATCTCGGCCATCTGTATGATGTCCGGTTCGTCGCCCGGATAGTTGGAGATGATGTTTTTGAGATATTCGTCGGCTTCGAACTCATGTCCCTGAGCACGCAATATGTCGCTGAGTACGATGAATCCACGTGCATACCAGTAGTCGAACGGTGAACCTGCATCGGTGAATGCGTCGGCCACTTTACGGGCTTTGTCGGTATTGCCGTGTTCGAGCAGCGATTCGGCCAGATATACGGCACTTTTTGATCCGTATAGATCTGACGGATCGGAAGCGAGAGCCTCCCACAGAGTCGCCGCCTCGTCATGACGTCCTGTACGGTCGAGAGCCAGTGCCCGGCAGAATTGTATCTGGCGAGTTTCATTAGCTCCGGCGGCACTGGTGGCGAGCAGCTGTTCGGAAGCCTCAAGAGCATCTGTGTAGCGGTTGAGCTCGATGGCAGTGAGCATTATTCCCATGCGGGCTTCGTGTAGTGTGCGTGGTGAAGAAGAGCGTGCCTCAAGTCTGCGGTAGCTGTCGAGAGCCATCTCTCCTTTACCGGCCACAGCTTCGTTGGAGGCTTTGATGAGGAGGGCTTCTTCGGCCACATCGGCATCGGGATATTCTTCAGTGACGCGTGTGGCATAGCGTATGGCTGTTTCAGCCTCCCCGGCGCGTGAGTTTGCATCCGCCAGATAATACAGTGCGGCCGGCATATTAGCTCCTTGCGGGAACTGCTCGGTGTATTTCTGTATAAGCGATATGCTGTAATCGGTGAGATATGCGTTTTCGGCAGCTGTGAATGCTGTGGAGTCAAGTTCCGAAGAGTCGAGATCGGGCACGCCGGGAACAGAGTTGACAAACATCACATAGTCTGTGAGTTGTCCGCTGTCAGCGTATATCTTTTTGAGATCGTCGAGAGCCACACGAGCCTCGTCGCTTGACGGATAGGCGCGTACCACGTTCTGATAAGCCTCGATGGCCGACTCGGTGTTGCCTGCGTTTACTGCTGCCATTGCCAATTGCAGTCCTGCTTTGCGGCCTTGGGCGGTGGCGGGATATCGTTCGGCCAATTCCTCGTATATTTCAGTGGCATTTGTAGTCTTGCCTAAGGCTGTGTAGGCATCGGCTTTGTCAAGAAGGGCGTCAGGCACCAGTGCCGATGATGGAAACCGCGACATCATGTCGTCGAGCGAGGCTATGCAGCCTTTGTAGTCGTGGGTAAGCCCTTTCATCGCAGCAAGCTGGTATAGAGCATAGTCGCCGGTCTGCGGATTGGCGTGATACGCTTTCTGATACTGCTGTGCGGCTTTGGTGTATTCACGCTGCAAATACAGACAATCGCCGGCACGGTTCAGAGCATCGGCTTTCATGGTTGCATCGGTAGTCTCCACGCGGTTGAAGTCGTCAAGAGCATCGTCGTATCTTTCCTGAGCCATGCGGCAGTAGCCGAGTGTGTAATATGCTACGGGACGGTTTGAGTCTGAAGCAGGAGCCAAGCGCAGGAAAGCAAGTATGCTTTCGGCCGATTCTTCATAGCGGTTTGTATCATAAAGGCACAATCCTTCCCACAGGCGGCTCTGACGTTTCACTTCTGCAGACGCTCCTTTGAGAGTGGCGGCTTCGGAGAATAGCGGCAGTGCCGTATTTATGCCGTTGTTGTAGGCGCGTGTGCCCGCCATGAACAGGGCGCGGCCATGAGCCTCCTGCATCTTGGCCGACGGATTGGTTATGCTACGCAGGATGCGCAATGCATTGTTATAGTCGTCGGACGACATGTAGCCTGTTACAAGACTTTCGTTGACCGATGTGGCATAGGGTGATGACGGATATTTTTTGAGAAAATCCTCAAGCATGTCCACCGAACTGCCAAACGGCAATCTGCCACCGTCCATACGTGCGGCTATATAGTTGTACAACGCTGCTTCGGTGATTTTGCTGTCATAGTCCATGCGGTAGGCGCGTTCGAAGGCCATGAGGGCACCGCTGGTATTGTGTTGTTTCACATAGCACTGTCCGAGATACAGGTAGGCGCTCTGTCCCATTGCGTCGGACGGTGCGGTGGCATGACGCAGCATGTCTATGGCTTCACTGTAACGGGCCACATCGTATTCACTCACTCCGAGCATGTAGTAGGCCGAGGGCCGTGCGTCGTCACCCGACAGCGCAATGTATTTTTTCAGATATGGTATTGCCTCATCGTGTCGGTCGAGATTATAAAGCGATTCGCCGCACAGGCGTGTGAGTTCTGAGTCGAATTCAGGCACAGCACCGCGCTCAAGAGCGCGGCGTGCCGAGGCTAAGGCTCGTTCGTAGTCACCCTGTATGAAATAGATCTGGCTCAGATAATATTCTGTTGCCTGCCCAGGCTCGCGATTGGGGTCGGTCTGTTCGAAATACCGGCGGGCGGCGATGTAGTCCTGCAACGAATAGGCTATGTAGCCTTTGTAGAATGTCGCGGCGTTGCCATAGGTGCTGTTGCCGGTCAATGAATCAAATAGGGTGATGGCTCTGTCGTTGTTTCCGATCATCAGATTGCTGTAGGCCATGCGGTATGTCATGTCATCGGCGATATCTGAAGTAAGACCGTCGGGGTTGATTCGGTCGTAGATTTCCAGAGCCGACATGTAGTTGCCTCTGGTGAAATAGTAGTCGCCGATGGCGGCTTCTACTTCCTGGGTGTGTGGAGAGGCCGGATATTGTGTGAGATAGTTCCGGAGCAAGTCGAGAGCTTCATCGTCGCCGCAATAAAGAGTCGACATGGCTATGTAGTAAAATGCATCGGCTTTCTGATCTTCCGAAGCATTGAGTTGACGCATGTGCAGCAGCTGGTCTATGCAGCCGTTGTAATTGCCGTTGCGGTACATGGCTACACCTCGTGAGAGATAGCCTCCGGCGTCGGCGCTGTTGATCTGCGCTATGCCTGACAGGGCAGTTGCCGCTGTGACGGCTCCGGCTATTATCAATCGTTTCATCAGTAGTAGTTGGTGGTATGTGGGTGATGTTGGTTGAATAGTGTCTTTGTTTAATATATATCTGTGCAAAGATACAATGCTTTTCCGTTATACGCTCCTAAAAAATCATGAAAAATCGGGGGAAAATTAGATAACAGTCCTGATGCTGCCCTGACATGGAGTGAAAAATTACTGAAAAAATTCCATATTTCATGCTTATGGCTTAACTTTGCAATGAATTAAGACAGAAAAATGCGATGTGAATCGACTTATATGCGAATGCTTCTGTTTGTCGTCGCGGGATTGCTCGTGGCGGCATGTGCCAGTATGGGGCGTCCGCAGGGAGGCCCTCTCGATGAGACTCCGCCTGTGTTTGTGCGGAGTAATCCTGCTCCCGGCGCGCTTAATGTAAAGCGCGACCGCATAGTGATAGAGTTCAATGAAAATGTGCAGATAAAAGATGCCATGAATAAAGTGGTGGTGTCGCCGGCGCAGAAAAACATGCCCAAGGTGTCGGCCGTGGGCCGCAGGGTGACTGTGGACCTTGTCGACTCGCTTGTGCCTGATGCTACTTATACCATAGACTTTACCGATGCTATCAGCGATCTCAACGAGGGTAACGAACTCGACGGTTTTGCCACGTATTTTTCCACCGGATCGGTCATTGACACACTCTGCATATCGGGAATGGTGTTTGAAGCCGAAACACTCGAGCCTGCGCAAGGTATGCTGGTGGGCGTGCACTCAAATCTGTCCGATACGGCCATTACAACCTTGCCGTTTGACCGCGTGACCCGCACAAACCAACTGGGCCAGTTTACGATACGAAACCTCAAAGAAGGCAGTTACAATATATTTGCCATTGACGACGTGAACCGCGACAATAAGTGGGACCGTACGGAGAATATAGCGTTCTATGGCACGGCTATTACTCCGTCTGTATCGAAAACGGAGGTCATTGATACTCTCAAGTCATCTGACGGGGCAGATTCGATAGTGACGCGCATTGTCTATGATTATGCGCCGTCAGACATACTGCTTACGTGGTTTAACGAGAATTACAAGGCTCAGTATATGGCTAAATACGAGCGTAAGCAGCGCAATAAAGTGCGTTTCGAAATGGGAGCGCCGTCCGATTCTCTGCCGCAACTCACCATTGTGGGAGGCCCGTTTGCCGGCCGTCGTTTCGAAGATTTTACGGTGTTGGAGGCATCGCCCACACTCGACACTTTACAATACTGGATAGCCGATACTACGCTCTTGGCTCAGGACTCGCTTTTTATTGCTGCCCGATATTTGCGCACCGATACACTCGATCGTCTGTCGTGGACCACCGATACTCTCAATTTTGTGTATCGTGAACCCAAATCGTCGGATAAGAGCAAAAAAAAGAAACAAAATGAGGCCGCAGATACAGCATCGGCTCCTCAGATATCACTGCTTAAAATCAATTCACTGCTGTCGAATACAGCCGATGTGTTTTCCCGCATGGGTTTTGAGACAGCGCAGCCCATCGGCTCGTTTAACGGCGATGCCGTGCATCTGGAGATTATGTCCGATACCGTGTGGGTGCCGGTGGAAACGCCGGTGTTTTATCGTCCGGACTCGCTGCGACCGCAGCGTATGATGTCTGATTACCGATTGCAGCCCGGCGGTCGATATCGTCTGTCGGTGGATTCGCTTGGCATTACCGATATATACGGTGTGTGGAATGGCAATTGGTCTACGGAATTTATTGTGCGTAAGCTGGACGAATATGCCAATATTACCATAAATGTAACCAATCTCACGGGGCCGGCAGTAGTGCAGTTGCTCAGTTCGCAGGACAAGCCTGTGCGTGATGTGACTGTTGAAGACGGGCGTGCCATATTCCGTCATGTGATGCCCGGTACTTATTACATGAGGCTTTTCTCTGACCGTAATGCCAATGGCAAATACGATTCAGGACTGCTACTTGATTCGTTGCAGCCTGAAGATGTATATTACTATCCCAAAAAGATAAATCTGAAAAAGAACTGGGACATAGAGCAGTCGTGGGATCTGTTCGAAACGCCTGTGGATCTGCAGAAACCTCTGGAGATAAAGAAAAACAAGCCTAAGTCCAAACGCGGCGAGCGGCCGGACTATGACGGCGAGGATGATGAAGACCAGTACTACGATGAGTTCGGCAATCCGGCTGTGGATCCCAACGACCCGTTTGGAAAACGTAAAAACAACCGATATAAAAATCTAAACGACCGCGATAATATGATGAACGGCGGTGGAGTCGCCGGCTACCGTGGAGGTTTGCGCTGACGCCATCGTTTCGATCCCGATTTCAATCTATTATGACTGAAAAATCCATGAATACCAGCAAAACACCCATATCTCGTGATCTGCCGCCCGAGCCTACACTGCGACGCTTACCGTGGTATCTGGCGTATGTCGGGCTGTTACGTCAGCACGGTGTCGAATATGTATCGTCTACTGCTATTGCCAAGGAGATCAATGTCGATGCATCTCAGATAGCCAAAGATCTTTCTGTGCTCGGCATCAAGGGCAAGACCCGTATAGGCTATGAGGTAGCCGCACTTGAGTCGGCTCTACGGAGTTTTCTCGGATTTTCATGCAGCCACAGGGCTGTCCTCATAGGAGTGGGCTCGCTTGGATCGGCTCTGATTTCAGATACCGGCCTTGATAGGTTCGGTCTCAATATAGTGTGCGGATTCGATGTCAATCCGGAAATAGTGGGCACCTCCATAAAAAATGTTCCGATATACCATATCGATGAGTTTCGTCGGTGTACAGCCGAGCTTGGAGCTGAAATTGCTATTCTTGCCGTGCCTGTCGATGTGGCGCAGCAGATGGCCGACATGGCTGTCGCTTCAGGAATCAGGGCGTTGTGGAACTTCACGCCGTTTCGCATACGTACCGCTCCGGGCACCGTGATTCAGAACACGTCGATATACGCGCATCTTGCCGTGATGTACAATCGTCTTAACATTCAAGCCGAAACCAGACAGTGAAAGTAATAGCAATAGATCATCCGGCAGGCAGTGCCATGATGCTTCCTCCTGCCATAGACGTGATAGTGGACTCGGCTGTGGTGTTGCCGGGCAAGCCTCTGTTTCTTCCAGATTTCGATTCGGAGTGGATGGCAATGTTTTATGTCGGAGTGCGTATCTCGCGGCTTGGAAAGAATATCACACCTAAGTTTGCTCCACGTTACTACGATGCCATTACCGTGGCCATGCGCCTTGTGCCGGTATCGATCGACCGGGAACTGCGTGCCGCCGGGCGTCCGGCTGCTCTTGTGGATATCTTCGACGGAGCTCTCTCGATAGGCGAGTGGTGTGCGCTCCCTACCGATTCGTCCCGACCGATAGTGGTAAATGTCAAAAATTCTACTATGTTTGTAGGTAGTGTGATCGATGCGGTCAATGACTCTGTTTCAGAGATAAGTCGTTACAGCACGCTCAAGATAGGCGATGTGCTGCTTCCGTTGCGTCTTGGAGCATCGCTGTCTGTGAAGCAGGGCGACAATGTGTCTGTGGTGATGGATGCATGCGAAGTGCTTAAGGTCAGAATAAAGTGACCGTATTACAATAATTTGGGAAATTCAGAGTTATTAGTAAGTGGGCCGTGCCTCAGGGGAGGTCTGCCGACTTAATCATATCTCAAATCCGACACATGAATAAATCTCTCACTTCACTTCTGCTGAGTGTCCTTATGATGGCTTTGTGCTCCATTGATGTTTGTGCACAGAACAATGGCATAAAAGATGATTTCAATCCCATACAGACGGGAGTAAACTCCCTTAACATCGCTCCCGACGCACGTGGTGCTTCGATGGGCGACATTGGTGTGGCAACCGATCCGGATGCCAATTCGCAATACTGGAATCCCTCGAAATATGCTTTTGCCTACAGTACTGCGGCTGCCTCGTTGAGCTACACTCCATGGCTCCGCAAACTCGTCAACGATATATTTCTTGCCAATCTGGCCGGATACTGGAAGATAGGCAGTGGCGACAATCAGGCTCTGAGTGCTTCGCTTCGCTATTTCTCTCTTGGTGAAGTTACCACCAATAATCCGAGCAGCGGTCAGGTGGCACAGACGCTCAATCCTTACGAGATGTCGTTTGATGTTGGTTATTCACGTAAGCTTTCCGACAAGTTCTCGATGGGCGTGGTGTTCCGTTACATCTATTCCGACCTGGGCTTTTCCGACACGTATGCCGGAGATCAGAATACCGGTGCGTCGGCTTTTGCCGCTGATATATCGGGATATTATACCACATATCCCATAATTGGGCGTAATGAATGCCAGTTCTCCTGGGGATGGAACATCTCCAACATCGGTACCAAAGTATCGTACAATCATGGAGAGGATCCGGCATTTTTACCTACAAACTTGCGTCTTGGCACGTCGTTTGCCTTCCCTCTGGCCGACTATCACACTCTTGCGGTGTCTGTGGATCTCAACAAACTTCTTGTACCGACACGTCCGCGAGAGAAGGATTATGTATCTGCTCCGGAGAACACTCCTGAAAACATCGAGCAGCAGCGCCAGTATATCGATGCTCTTGAGAAGTGGGAGAATATGTCGCCCATAACAGGAATGTTTAAGTCGTTTACCGATGCCCCCGGAGGATTTAAGGAAGAACTCAAGGAAATTACATGGTCACTCGGTGCCGAATATAACTACAATCAGCAGTTTTTCCTGCGAGCCGGTTATTTCTACGAAAACGCCATGAAGGGCAACCGTCAGTATTTCAGCATGGGTGCGGGATTTTCGCTGAATGTGGTGCGTCTTGATGCTGCTTACATGCTTGCCACCGCTCAGACTTCGCCTCTCGACCAGACATTGCGCTTTACTCTTACCTTTGATATGGACGGTCTCAAGGAACTGTTCGGACGTCGCTGATATATGGAAGATACACAGATTATACCGGATTTCCGTACCGGATTGGGATATGATGTCCATCGTTTTGCCAAAGACCGGGAGTTATGGCTGTGCGGAGTGAAAGTGCCGCACGATGAGGGGCTTCTCGGCCATAGCGATGCCGATGTGGCTCTTCATTCTCTGTGCGACGCACTGCTTGGTGCGGCAGCCATGCGCGATATCGGGTATCATTTTCCGGATACCGATCCCGCCTATAAGGGTGCTGACTCGCGCGTATTGTTGCGCAGGGTGGTGGAGTTGATTCGCGAAGAGCGGTTCATGATATCCAATGTCGATGTTACGATAATAGCGCAGGCGCCGAAACTAATCAGTCACATCCCGCAGATGATAGTTACATTGGCTGATGATCTTGGTATTGACGCTGGTCGTGTGTCAGTAAAGGCAACAACCACCGAACGGCTTGGATTTACAGGCCGCAAAGAGGGCATTGCCGCCATGGCAACAGTTCTTATATACCGTAAATAACTGGATTTTTTATTGATACCGTTGAGGCTGAGAGTGGTATCACGTACTCAGTTTTGTCTTATACGGTGACGCGTCGTGTGGCCGCACCCAGTTTGAGCAGATATATGCCCCTGGTCGACAGTTTGTATCGGTAGATGCCGGGCTGGAGCGTGTCTTGTACTATAAGCTGGCCCAATATGGTGAATATCTTGACGGTGGTGCGCTGGCGTACTGCGATATACACATATCCGTCGGCTACCATTGTGAAAGCATCGTCCTGGAGCGCCTCTGCGTGCTGCTCTACCGGAGGACCTGGCAGACGGTCGACTTCTTCCCAGGAAGATGCACCGTAGGCTGCCGGCAAGACAGCCAGCAATGCCACTATCAGGGTGAGCAATCTGCGTAATTTCATAACTTTGAGGCCTAATAATCCCTCAAAGTTACTACTTTTTTTCAAATTCACATGCCACACATCTTAAAATCCGTGTTTTTTTACACGGACAGGCACCGATCAGCGTGGTGCTACAGCGATGCGTCGGGCCTTGGTGTCGAGTTCATGTCCGTCAGCCACGACGGTGGCGCGGTATATGTAGATGCCGCGGGTGACCGGACGTCCCGCCATATCACACAGATTCCATGTTATGGGAGCGCTGAGGAACATGTCGCTTCTGTCGGTGGTGGATGATGTCCATACACGGTGTCCGGCCATGTCATAAATGTCGAGGTTGACGGTTATGGTGGCATCTGGACGGTTGTGCGATACATAGAAGTTGGCTTTGTCGGTAGCCGGATTGGCATCGGTGAAGATGTCAAATATGGTGGGTTTGGCCCCGTGCTGGACGAAGAAGTTGAGTATGTGTGTAGTGGAATTGCCCGATGTATCCCATACTCTGAACGCCAGAGAGTGATTGCCTTCGGTGAGTTCGCTCATGGGATATGCCACAGTGCCGGACGGAGAGCCGTCGATGGCTGGTGTGTAATAGAGAGACACATCGCTGAATGTTCGCTTGTCGTCGAGTTTCAGTGTCATCTGGTGTCCGATACCGGCTGTGGACATGTTGATGCCTGTGTCATCTGAAACCTGAGCTATGAACATAGGCTGTTCGTTGACAATGCTGCCCTGTGTGAACGATTCGTGATTGAGGTAGGCGAAGTCTATGACCGGGGCTTTGTCGTCCGGAGCTGCATTTTCGTCGTAGCCGTATACGTATATGTCGCGGCACATGCCTATGGCATCGGAATTGCCGTCGGATGTGTATGCGTACATATTGATGGCCGCCGGCCGGAAGTTGTCGGCTATTTCAGACGGCATGGCGAATGTGAGTGAGAACTCTCCGTTCTGCACCATGGCCCGTCCGGTGTAGAGTTTGTTGCCTTGTTCCTCGAAAGTTATCTCTTCGCCGGAGGTGCCGTCGGCATCGGCTCCAAGTGAAGTGGTGCTGTATTCGGCATCGAAAAGAGTCACGGATACCGGGCCGTTGAAGTCGCTGAGGCGGTTGCCTGAAGGATCCGTTACCGATCCGGTGATGGTTACTGTCTGGCGGGCCATGATGGTGCATTGGGTGTCGGGAGTGACTTCTTCGCCGTTGACAGTTTCGAGTTGTATGCGGTTGACGGGCAGTATAAGGCGCATGGCCGGATCGCCGAGCAGCACGAATCGTAGTCTGGCCATTCCGGCGCCCTTGCCTGCGAGGGCGTTTTTGGTGTTCATGGAAATCTCTCCTATAGTGGGATATCGACCTTCGTCGTCACGTCGGAATGCGTGGTGTCCAATGGCTTCGGCTATTATTGAGTTGTCGCTGATCTGAGTCTTACGCGACGGGCCTATCGAAGCTATTATGCCTCCCGAAGGATTGAATGCCATGCTTTCTGTGCCGGATGGCACGTCGTAGTCCCAGCGCAGGAATGAGCATGTGGCTGTCATGAGAAACGGCCATCGGCGATTGTACAGGTTGTCTATGTCAAGAGTGGTGAGCACGTTTTCCGATGCAAGATAGTTGGTGGAGCCGTGGCCTACATAGTTGAGCCATACAGTGCCTTCGTTGAGCATTCTGTGCAGACGTTCGCGCCCGGCGACACATACGCCGTTTTCGAGCGGAAACGCGTCGATATATACTTTTGTATATGCAAGCTGTTGTCCGTCAGGATAAAGCATGAGGGCTTTCTGAAAATTTTCTGAATCTCTCAGGAATTGCCCGGTGTTGCCGTTGTCGGCCACGAGCATCATCTGGTTTTTCCAGTCTGACCGGGACTGATCGCTTACATAGGCATAGAGTTTGTCGACGTATGTTTTAGCCTGATTGAGCGTGCGTGCGGGAATACGTCCCACAGCTATGTCGAGTTTGTCATTGGATAGGTTGACGCCCGAATTGTCGGCGAGCATGGCCAGAAGGTCATCGGAAGTGTAGGAAGTGTTGTAGGCGAAGCTTTCATCGGTCTGCCACGAAGGCATCAGCGGCTCACGCGAATTGGTGGTGCGGGACTCAATGCCCCTGTTGTCATACGATCCGCGGCCCATGAGCAGAGCGTAGCGCAACGGATGTCCGGCGGCGAGTCCTCGGTCGTATACCATCTTGAGAAAGCGACGGAATGCCCCGAAGTCACGGACGCCCGATGAAAATTCATTGAAAATATCATCCTGCACCACTACGGCCACATTTAGTGGGTTTGATGAATTGCGGTGCAGATTGGCTATGCGCTGAGCCTCTCCCGCCCAGTCGCGCACGGTGATAATGACCATGTCTGGATTGTCATCTATTCCGGTGGCGTGGAGGTTCTGGTTGGCTACGGTGCCGATATATTGCGGCGCGGGCAGAGACAATGTTTCATTCCATGCCACATATCTTCTGGTTCCTGTGTAGGGGTTGGTCCAGCGAACGCCGTTGTCGGTAGCCGTAGTGTTCATGCCCTTGACGGCTCCGGGAACAGTGACATCCCACACGTGAGTCCATGAGTTGGCTCCGCTAAGAAGGACAGATGTGGATGATGCCTCAAAGTCGAGTTTCCCCTGGTAGAGAGCTATGTTTCTGGTATAGTTGATGGTTATAAAATCGAGATTGGCCGCCGATACCACACCTGCTGGTGTGTATGTGATGTTGACCGTTAGACGGTTATTGTCGACGTTGAAGATCTGGTCGAGTGTGGCACGGTTGCCGTCGTTGTCGCCTTTTGCCGATATGCGGGTGCGTCCGGCAAGTGTGCGTCCGTTGGCGGTTGTGGCGAAGTATGTTTCGCTTGAAGATGCGGCAGCGAATGCCACACGCATCCATACTTCGTCGGCAGCCTTGTCGGTGAGATCGAAGTTGAAGTCGCGCGACCTGGTGCTGCGGAAGTCTTCGCCTACGAAGCAATTGCCTGTCTGTCCGATGCTTGAAAGTTCTTGTTCGTGGTATATGCGTTCGGTAAATGAGGTCTGAGGAGTGGCCTGAAGGTCGGCTGAACCTTCGAATGTCACATCAAGAGGCTCGGAATCGCCGGTGTCGGTGAGAAAATAGTAGCCGAGCCGAGAGTATGGGTTGTGCGATTGCAGGTAGTGGCGCGATACATTGCTCCAGGATACCGGCCCCTGTGCATAGAAGTAGATGCCTGTTGCAGTGCGGTAAGCCGGAATCTGTGGGAGATCGTCGGTGTAGTTGTCGGCCGACAGACGGTCGGATATACGTTGCCCTCCATAACCGTGGATGCGTACACGGTCGGGTGATGAGAATCCCCACGACCGCAATGCCGAATTGGATATGAAATGTATGCCACTGGTGTTAACGCTCACTTTGATCCAGCGTCCGGAATTGAGAACCGAAGTTTCAGTATAAGTATCGGGCGCAAAAGCCGAAGCCGATATCGTGGCCGACATAAATGGCAACAATAAAATCAGGTATTTAAGCAGAGAGTGTATATGCTTCATCAGATATTGATGTGTGTGACTGTATATATATGAAAATATGACATATGTATATCATTGATATAACGGAGCGCAAGGTTGAATATTGCGTGTGACGGCTGCTGCTGAAGCTTGTGACAGTAGCCCTGAATGGCAAATTTAATCATTTTGGCACAAAAAACGCTGATGATTGATTATAATCGTTACCTTTGCGAGAATAAATCACTTATGTTATGCAACGCTTTACACTATGCCTCATGGCGGTATGTATGGCTTTTGCGGCTTATTGCCGTATCGACAGCCGGCGTACCAAAATAATTATAGACAGTCTCAATACCGAACTTGCGAAAAAGACAACACCGGCCGATAGTATCAAGTTGCTTTACGATATATTTGATGTAAGCACATATGACAATAGGCCTGAAGCCGGAGAACGGTTGTATGCAACAGCCGTGAGAGCCGGAAACACTGTCGTGCAGCTTGATATGGCACGCCGTCTGGCTACGGGCTACAGCAGCCGAAACTATAAGCGCATATGTGAACTTGCCGATGATGTGATGCGTATGCCCGACTCTCCGGAGCAGGAAGCCACGCTGTCGTTTGTGCGTCTGTGTATGCTTAGTACGGAAATGGATATGCGCAGCGAGAGTGACAAGCAGGAATATATACACAATTATATCCGCGGCCGTCTTGAAGCCGGCGACTACGACCCGTTCAGTGCGGTGGAACGTCAGTTTCTGTTCTGTAGATTCTTGCAGACATCGGTGCCCGGTGATCTGCTTGTGCAGTATATGGTGGAGCTTGAACAGATGATAGACGAACTTCCTTATCGTCTTGACGCACTTACTACTATGTACTATCTGCAGGCCGCAGTTATATATTCGGCGGCAGGACTGCATGAAGAAGCTCTGAAAGCCGACAGTTGTTTGCTCACGGTGATAGACGAACTGAGTGCTTCTGCGGTACGCGACGGTCATAAATTCCGGCAGTACGAGCCGTATTATTATCAGTGTTACCGCCGAATGTTAAGCAACTACGAGTCGATGACCCCGGCGCAGATCGAAGAATGCTACGACAAGATCTCCGCTCTTGCTGCTGGTAATGACGTGATAGCTGCCGACATGGCAAATAACCAGAGAGCCAATATATATTACAATATGGCTCGGGGAGAATATGGCAATGCTCTGACTCGACTGAAGGATGCGGTGGATAAGCCCGTCAATGCGAGGTTCAGGCTGCCACTCTATAGGCTTATGCTTAAGGCTGCGAGAGCGGTTGACGATCGTTCCGCCATGCTTTATGCCGCTCTTGGTTATGCCACTCTGCTTGAGGAGGCGTTTGTGGATCGAAGCATTGAGCGTGAACGAGAATTGCAGTTGCACACGGATCTCGGAGCTGTGCGTGATGCTCAACGATTGCTTGCGGCGAAATCGCGTGAGGAGGAGATGCGCTATCATAATACATTGCTGATATCGGCGTTTGTGGCTCTCGGAGTGGTGCTGTGTGTACTTGTGATCA
Organism: uncultured Muribaculaceae bacterium; assembly: GCA_910578305.1. GTDB lineage: Bacteria > Bacteroidota > Bacteroidia > Bacteroidales > Muribaculaceae > Paramuribaculum. Next base: position 22,797 of record CAJTQH010000001.1, on the reverse strand, counting down.
TCATTGTGCTATATAGACGCATGCGTGTGATATCCGGAAATCTGGCAGAGTCAAACGCGCAACTTGTGTCCGAGCGCGATAATCTGCAGAGGGTGCAGCGTGAACTGATACAGGCTCGAGATCATGCCCGTAAGGCCGACAAGCATAAGACGGAATTTGTCAATAACATGAGCCATGAAGTACGCACGCCTCTCAACGCTATAGTCGAATGTTCGCATCTGATAGTGGACAATGTGGATGAAAATAAGCGTAAATATCTGGAACGGTATGCCAATATGATAGATGTCAGCGCTGATATGCTGCGTATGCTGGTCAATGATGTGCTTGACATAGCACAGTACGACAATGGCAAAATTACAGTGCGCTATGAGCCGGTGTCGGTCAATTCGCTGTGTGAGGTGGCTGTCAACAGTGTGAGAAAGCATGTCAATCCGGGGGTTACGATGAATTATCTTAACGCGGGCGATGCCGATGTGCTTATCAATACCGATATGCCGCGTATGGAGCAGGTGCTGATCAATCTGCTGCACAATGGAGCCAAGTTTACCGAAGAAGGTTATGTAAATCTGTCATATACGATAGATCCGTCGGACTCTACCATTACATTTGCAGTGGAGGATACCGGATGTGGAGTGCCCGCAGGCAAAGAGGAGATCATATTCGACCGTTTTGAGAAACTGAGCAACCTCACGCCGGGAACGGGGCTGGGACTGAATATATGCCGCATGTCTGCAGGTCTGTTGCACGGAACGGTGCGTGTAGACACTACATATAAGGGTCCGGGTGCACGATTCATCGTCACGATTCCTATGTAAAAAAGGGCGTTTTTTAACTTTGCGGATATTGTGGGAGAGTCAAAGATTCACTATCTTTGACGAAAACTCACGATATGGAACAATACTTAGTTTCCGCACGAAAATACCGTCCGTCGACTTTTGCCTCTGTGGTTGGGCAGAAGGCTCTGACAACCACATTGAAAAATGCCGTGGCCACCGGCCGGCTGGCGCACTCGTATCTGTTTTGCGGGTCGCGCGGTGTGGGCAAGACCTCCTGTGCGCGTATTTTCGCAAAGACCATCAACTGCGAACATCTTACCTCCGACGGCGAGGCGTGCAATGAATGTGCGTCGTGTCGCGACTTCAATTCGGGTGCCTCAATGAATATAGTGGAGCTCGATGCAGCCTCAAACAATGGCATCGACGGCATGCGAATGCTTATCGATCAGGTGCAGGTGCCGCCGTCGGTAGGACGTTACAGAGTGTTTATTGTGGATGAGGTGCACATGTTGTCGACCGCGGCGTTCAATGCGTTTCTGAAAACGCTTGAGGAGCCGCCGTCGTATGTGGTGTTCATATTGGCCACAACCGAGAAGCATAAGATCATTCCCACCATATTGTCGAGATGTCAGATCTACGATTTTCATCGCATAACCATTCAGGACATGATCGACCACATGGCTCATGTGGCCGAATGCGAGGGTATAACCGCCGATCCGGCGGCACTCAACGTCATCGCCACCAAGGCCGATGGCGCGATGCGCGACGCACTGTCGATATTTGATCAGGTGGCGGCTTCGTCGGGAGGCAACATCACCTATCAGGCGGCTATCGACAATCTGAATGTGCTCGACTACGACTATTACCACCGTTTGCTCGACAGGTTTTTGTCCGGAGATGTGCTCGGATCATGGGTTATATACAAAGAGATCCGCGACCATGGATTTGACTCGCAATTTTTTATCAACGGATTGGCTGCCTATCTTCGCGATCTGATGGTGGCACGTGATCCGGCCACAATAAATCTTGTGGAAGCGGGCGATGAAGTGCGTCAGAAGCTGGCGCAGAGCGGAGTCAGATGCACCCCGGAATTTCTGTATCAAGCCATGAGTCTGTGTAATGACGCAGATCTGAACTATCGTGTGGCATCCAACAAGCAGTTCCTTGTCGAACTTACACTGGCAAAAATATGCCAACTACTCAGCCCCTCCCCCAATAAGGGCGGCAACGGAGAGGGGCAGTTGAAACCTATTGCCGTAAATACTGCGGCGGCCACCCATGCACAACCTGTAGCGAATACTGCTTCGGCTTCGAATGTCGCTCCGACACCAGAGCCTTCACCAACGTCTGTTCCACGTCCGGCAGCACCTGTGCATGTGGCGCCGGCAGCACGGATACAGCCGAGAACATCGTCCGGTGTTTCCAATGTGGCATCTCACCAAGCCACCACCATAGCGGCTCCGCGCATATCCATCAAACAAGGCTTGCCTCAACAGCAGCAGACTGTCAGCGTCGGCACGCCGTCGCAGCAAC
>CAJTQH010000001.1:0-20478 GCA_910578305.1 uncultured Muribaculaceae bacterium | reverse complement strand
TCTGAAGCGCTCAACACGGCTTGGGAAACGTATGTCCACACACATCCCACAGCACACATTCTCATCAATACAATGAGAGCCTCACCGCCCAGACTGGTGTCGCCTACACACTTCGAAATCGTTGTGCAAAATCAGAAGCAACTTGAGCTTATGGAGATCAATCGTCCCGATCTGCTCAGGAGCATACACAATGCGCTGTCGAACGATCTGGTGACATTTGACATACGTATCAATCAGGGTAGTTCGCCACGCCACACTCTCAGCGACAGTGAACTGCTTGAAAAAATGCGAAATGAGTATCCTGTGCTACGGCACATGATCGACGATTTCAAGTTGCGGCTGTCGTGATGCTGTCGGCACATAATAACTTCATGAACCCCAATCAAGCATATTTATCGAAATATATTATGAATATCAGAAAAACAGTCAATCTGTTGATACTTCTGTTGTCGGCCTCCATGTGGTCATGTACCGGCGGAGGCAGTGCGGCAGGAATAGAGGAGTCGTTGCGGCAGGCCGAAGAGGCTGTGACGCAGGGCGACATGCAGGTGGCACGCAGTGTTGCCGACCATATGACTGGCGACGAGATCCTTTCGCAGCTATCTGCAGTTCAGCTTGCGCGTCTGTCGATGGTGTATATGCAACTTGCCGACAATGACAACGATGGTACCAGCACAGCCACAGCCGTCGATCTGTACAATCGTGCATACAAGGCCGACGCCGACAGTGCCGAACTGTTCTACACAGGCGTATCGCCTGAACAGATGCAGCATGTGGCAGCCATGAGTTCGCTGGTGAGCAATCTTAATCATCCGGTGGATATGTCGGATGTCGATGAGTTTACTCCCGATTCAATAATTGACAATGTGATGACTCCGCAATGATGGACTGGCAGGATAAACTTAAAGCATTACGTTCTGAAATGGCTCCGGGTGAGCCTGTCGTTGATACGGATAGTGCTGCGGACGTAACAAATGCAGCCGACAATCCTGCATCGCATCCGCGTGTCGATATCAGTCTTGAGCGTAAGGGACGTGCCGGCAAGACCGCCACTCTGATAACCGGCTGGGAATACGATGACGAGAAGTTGCGGCAGATCGCGTCGGAACTGAAGCAGAAACTCGGCACAGGAGGCTCGGCCCGCGGCGGAGACATACTGATTCAGGGCGACTATCGCACTCGTCTACTCGAAATGCTCGGGAGCATGGGTTATAAAGCACGTATCATATAAATAAACAAAGCGTCGGGGCATATATGCTATCGATCTATAAGGCTTCGGCAGGGTCTGGCAAAACGTTCAGGCTGGCTCGTGAATATATCAAGATGATTCTCGGGGTGAAAAACCACGAGACGGGAGAGTATGCTCTTAATCGCACTCTTACCGACCGTCACCGTCATATTCTTGCGGTGACTTTTACCAACAAGGCCACCGACGAGATGAAGCGACGCATAGTGCATGAACTGGCGGTGCTGGCAGGATTGGAATACGGTTGGACCGCAAGGAGCGGCTATGCCGATACGCTGATTAAAGAGCTTCATTGCTCGGAGGATGAACTCACTGAGGCCGCAGGAAGAGCTCTGCGTCAACTTCTGTTTGATTTCAATTACTTTCAGGTAAGTACCATCGACTCGTTTTTTCAGCAGATATTGCGTACGTTTGCACGAGAAGTGGATATCGCAGGCAATTACGATGTGGATCTCGACAATGCGCATGCCATTGGGCAGGGTGTGAAAGATATGTTTGATTCGTTGTCGGCTGACAGTCATTCGGCACACACACGTCATATAGTGGAGTGGATAACGCGATATCTGCTTGATATGCTTGCGCAGGGCAGCAAGGTGCAGCTGTTTAACCGCAATTCAGATATGTATACACGTACTCTGAAATTTATCAGGTCGATCAGCAACGACGAGTTTACCATGCACTACGATACCATGATGGAATATCTGTCCGAGCCTGCGCGACTTAACGGTTTTGCCCACGGAATCTACAGTCTGGAACAGACATATCGCCGGAATATGAAAGAAGCATGCTGTCGGGCTCTCGATCTGATAAATGCGCGCGGATATGCCGGTGACGGAGGTGCGTTGTATGTCAAAAAAGACCTGATGAAACTTCTGCGTGCGGGCGCTGCCGGCGGTAATATTCCTTCAGGCCGCATAGTGGGCAATGTGGTCGAAGACGTGACATGCGCCTATGTGGCGGCATTGAAGAAAAAACTGAGTGCATCGCCCGACACGGATCTTGACGATGTAATAGCCGCAGCCTGTGTGTCGATGCAGTCTGCTGGTGCGGCAACAGCGATGCTTAAGCGGGTGCGCGACAGTCTGTTTGTGCTCGGACTGCTTGAGCGTGTGTACCATTATGTCGACCGTTACCGCAGTGAGAACAATACGATACTGCTGTCCGACACCAATGCACTGTTGCGAGAGATAATAGCCGACGACGATGCGCCGTTTGTATACGAACGAGTAGGAGTCTGGATCGAACATTACCTTATAGATGAATTTCAGGACACATCGCGCATGCAGTGGGACAATCTGCGTCCGCTGCTCAACGAAGGTCTGTCGACCGATCATGACAGCCTGATAATAGGCGATGAAAAACAATGTATATACAGATTCCGGTATTCCGATCCCACGCTGTTGCAGTCGGAAGTTCAGCAGGAGGTTTCAGGCGATAGCCGTGTGGAGGGAACTTCGCCGGGAGAGAATACGAATTGGCGAAGTTCGGCGCGCGTGGTTGATTTCAACAATAAACTTTTCCGGCGGCTTTCTTCGCTTAACGGATTTGATGATATATATGCCAATGTTGGCCAGCAGTTGCCCGCCAATATAGATCCGGATCGAGGATTTGTGTCTGTAAACGTATTGTCCAAGGCCCCTGCGGCTCAGACCCGCGGATGCAGTCTTGATATGATGTATACTCATATCAGGCGTGAATTGTCCATGGGATATAAGCCGTCGGATATCGCTGTATTGGTGCGGTTTAACAGTGAGGCTACTCAGGTTATCGAATATCTGATGCACCGCATGGCTTCCGATGACGGCATGAAAGGGGTGCGTATAATGTCTGACGATGCCCTATGCATGGATTCGGCTCCGGCCGTGAGGCTGATCATTAGTGTGATGCGGTTTCTGGCAATGCCGCTTGAGTCGCCGTCGGGGCAGAGTGCACGTAAGAAACGCATGAGGGAGATAAGCCGGCTCATCAACCGTTACGAACATCTGCTCAGTAAGCGGATGCACAGTGAGGAGGCTCTGAAAGAGGCCATTGAGGCCGACGTGTGCGACATAAGCGCCGATGAGAGCGTGGGCAGTATGGCGTGTTTCAATCTGCCGTCGCTTGTGGAGCGGATTATCAGAAGATACATATCACCTTCCGTCGCTTCTGAACAGAGCATGTACATAGCGGCATTTGTGGATCTTATAACGGATTTCTGCAGTCAGGGAGCATCGGATCTGCACTCGTTTCTGCGTTGGTGGAACGAAACGGGACACAGATCCAAGGTGGCGTCGCCGTTCGACGACAATGCGCTGCGTGTGATGTCGGTGCATAAATCCAAGGGTCTGGAATTCAAATGTGTGCATCTCCCGATGGTAAACTGGAAAATGGTTGAGTTCAAGGGGAGTGAATGGTTCAGACTTGATGGTTTCGCAGGGTTGGATCCGGATGTTGTGCCTCCGATGATACCTCTCGAACCGGGCAGCTATATGAGCGGCACGGTGTTTGAAGAGCAGTATGAGCGTCGATGCCGCGAGCAGAAACTCGACGAGATGAACATATTGTACGTGGCCATGACACGAGCCATCGACGAGTTGGTTGTGATTATGACCGAGCCTGTTGCCGACAATGCCGGTGCGTCACCTGTCAACAATCTGCTTGGCCGTGCTGTGCCGGAGATGGAAGCCGATGATGTGTCTGATGCAATGGTGGGCGGTTCAGCCGCCGGACTGGACACTGATGCCGAACAGACAATGAGAGTGACGACTTATTCTTTTGGAGTGCCGTCGTCGCCGCGCGCAAGTGCTAAAAAAACAGCCAAGGCTCTTGATCCGCTTGAAGTGTCAGAGATGCAGCCGTATTATACGTCAGACCGCGACGACCTGTGGAAAACACTTGATATAGAACGGTATCTTGATTATGGTGTGGCTCCCGAACGCGGCACCGTGCTTCACGATGTGCTGGCTCATGTGTCAACCGCTGATTCACTGTCGCGTGCTGTGAAGCGCAGTGTTTATCGCCGCATACTGCCTGAACGCGAGAGCGAGGCGGTGGAGCGATATCTGGCCTCGCAGCTGGAGCGCGACGAGGTGAGACCGTGGTTTGACGGATATCGGCGTGTGCTGTGCGAGCGCCCCATATATCTGTGCGATGGCGATGAGGGCTCGGTGTGTCGCCCCGACCGGGTGGTGTGGACAGCACAGGGCACTGTCGATGTTATAGACTATAAGTTTGGTTCAGAACATCCGCACAGGTATGCCGCGCAAGTCCGAGGCTATATGAAAGTTCTTGCCGCCATGGGGCATGAAAATGTGCGTGGCTTCGTATATTATGTCGATTCGGGTGATATAGTGCGTGTGGACTTTTAGTTGATATTTGCAGTTCCGGTCATTGCTTCCTGCGTTTTGGATTGGCAGGAAACCATCCGCGTGCCACTCGCTTTTCCTGTTCGAATACTTCTCCTATCGTCCAGAAAGAGGAGAAAGCAAGCACTCCGAGCAGCGATGACCACATCACGTCCGACACTGCGATTGAGCCGCCGAGTGCGGCAAGGCCGAGAATCAGAAACCACCACCAGCATCCGGTACCGTAATGGTAGTGACATTTTATGACCACCGGATGAAATAGTCCTATGACTATGAATGTGCCTGCTCCGATCACGAGGCCGAGCAGATGCCATTGTTCGAGTAATTCAGTCATTGTAGAATATGCGTTAAGAGTGTTTGTTGTGAGATTGAGTTGTTGGCATATGTCACCATCCGCCGGAGGCTCCACCCCCGCCGGTGATACCGCCACCAAAGCTGCCGCCCGACATGCCGCCGCCGAATCCTCCTCCGCCACGGCCTCCGAATCCGCCGGGCACTATTACTATCGGAGTGGCCAGCTTGGCTATGGTGTAGGGCTTTGATGTGACCGCTCCGCAGTTGCGGCATGAGTATATGCGCTCTCCTCGACCTTCGCGATGTGTTGTGGGCTGCTGTATGATGCGGTTGCCCGACAGCGTGCAGGTGCGAGCTCCGCAATTAGCGCATGTGGAATAAGACGACTGTTTGTTTACGTATGGTATCACATCTTTTTCGCCGCATTCCGGACACAGCCACACATCGTAGTCGATGGAGTTGATGCGCTCCTCCATGTCCTGGGCCGGTGTGAGATAGTTGTTGTCGGTGGCTTCATCGAGTTTTTTCATCTGAGCTCCGCAATTGGGGCATTTGCGACGGTGATTGCGAAGGCGGTTCATGGTCAGCGCGCACACGGCATATGCTACGGCCGGAATTCCCAGACATAGAAATGAGAGAAACAAAGCCACCGGCTTGATATTGTTGAGCTGACGGTAGCGTTCCTGGTCGCTCTTACCCCGCGACCGCACTATGACCGCAAGCACCCATATGAGCATGACTATGCCGGTAATCACACTTGCGCGTATCCAGAAGGGAAACAGTTCCATTTCCTTGTCGGCTCCGGAGTTGTTGGAGTATTTTGAGCGTATTACGTCGGCCGCTTCCGGATCGGTGAGTGCGTCGGCCATCACTTTTGTGGCAGCAATTACGCCACCGTCGTAGTCGCCGTTGCGGAATGCCGGCACCGCATGGTGTCGCATGATCGATCCGCAGGTACCGTCGGTAAGTACTCCTTCGGTGCCATAGCCTGTGCGCACAGTCCATCGGTGCGGATTTTTTACGATAAGTATCAGCAGTCCGTTGTGTTTGTCCTTTTTACCTATGCCCCAGAGTTTATAGAGTTCGTTGGCAAATGTCACTTCGTCGTAGCCCTCGGCCATGTCGTCGATGGCCACCACAACGGGCTCGGCGGTTGATATGTTCCACACGCTGTCGAGCATGGTGTTGAGCCGGGTCACGGCTGCCGCCGACAGTATGCCGTCGGGGTTGCTCACATATTGGGTGCGGTCTTGCACATGCACGTTGGGCACCTGCTTCGGGGTATATACCGCCGCTATGCCGGTCACAGCGGATATCATGAGCCATATCGCCGCAAGATATATTCTTGGATTCATCATAGTAATATTAATAGTGCAATATTACGAATTTTGTTCAACACTGCCAATAGACCTCGGGTGAAGAGTGTGGATTTTGTCGGGTTCGGGTTATTTTCGTATTTTTGCATAAATTATTTACAATCATGATACAGAAACCGGTAATATACCAGCTGCTTCCCCGACTGTTTACAAACTACAACGAAAACTGTGTGCCCGGAGGTACCATAGAACAGAATGGCTCGGGAAAACTTAAATCGATAAATACCAGTATACTTAAAGAAATAAAATCGCTCGGTGCCACACACGTGTGGCTTACGGGAGTGATAGAGCATGCACATTGCCCCGACTATACGGCCTATGGCATAGAACGTGACAACCGGCATGTGGTGAAAGGTGAGGCCGGCTCGCCTTACGCCATCAAGGACTATTATGACATAGACCCCGATATAGCGGTCAACGTGCCCGAACGCATGGCCGAGTTTGACGCCACTGTGAAGCGCATACACCGTGCGGGCATGAAGGTGATCATAGACTTTGTACCCAATCATGTGGCCCGCCACTATGTGTCGGATGCCAAGCCTGAGGGCGCTCCTGCCGACTTCGGTGCCGATGACGACAATACCAAGTTTTTTGCCCGCGACAACAATTTCTACTACATACCACGGCAGCTTTTTGCTCCGTCGGTGGATATGGGGGTGGGACGTGACGCCTATGTGGAGTTTCCGGCCAAGGCCACGGGCAACGATTGCTTTACCGCTTTTCCGGGCGTGAATGACTGGTATGAGACCGTGAAACTGAACTATGGTCTGGACTATGGCGACGGTTCGTGTCATTATGTGCCCGTGCCCGATACGTGGATGAAGATGTTGCACATATTGCTCTATTGGGCCGGACACGATGTCGACGGATTTCGCTGCGACATGGCACACATGGTGCCGCTTGAGTTCTGGCAGTGGGCCATACCTATGGTCAAGGCCGAATATCCCGATGTGATCTTCATTGCTGAGATCTACGATGTGAATCTGTACTGGCCGTATATCCATGTGGGAGGATTCGACTATCTGTACGATAAGGTCAATCTATACGATACGCTGCGCTTCATCCAGACCGCCAATCACTCGGCGGCACGCATCACCGACTGCTGGCAGCGTCTGGGCGATATGGGCCCGCACATGCTCAACTTCCTTGAAAACCACGACGAACAGCGGTTTGCATCCGTGCAGTATGCAGGAAGAGCCGATCTGGTCATGCCGTCGCTTGTGGTGGCTGCTACGCTTGGCACCGGCGCCATGATGATATATGCTGGTCAGGAGCTGGGCGAGAAGGGTGCCGATGCCGAAGGATTCAGCGGCGCCGACGGACGCACCACCATATTCGATTACTGGAGTATACCCACGCTGCGTCGGTGGCTGTGTGGAGGCAAGCCCTCATTGAAGCATCTTACTGAGGCGGAAGTGAAGCTTCGCGATCAATATGCCACACTTCTGGGTCTGTGCAACTCCGAGGCGGCCATAGCGAAAGGCGAGTTTTTCGATCTGATGTACGTCAATCTCGACAATCCATGCTTCAATCCTCACCGCCAGTATGCCTATCTGCGTCATTACGGCGACGAGACTCTGCTGATAGTGGCGAACTTCGCCTGCGAAGATGCCGATGTGAAGGTCAACATACCTGTACATGCGTTTGACTGCCTGTCGATTGATCAGGGCATGTACAAAGGGGTGGAATTGCTCACCGGCGACAGTGGCGAGAAGATGCTGTCGGTCGACACGCCCTTTGAGTGTGTGGTGCCTGCCAACGGCGCTGTGATATGGAAGCTCGTCAAATAATATGGCCCGCAGCATATTTTGATAGCCCAAATCACTACGAGTGCTAATTATTTTTAGTAACTTTGTGCCATTCAAAACTCATCCAACCATTATATGCAATCAATAGTCCATCCTATCAAGATTTTCGCCGGTACCGCATCGCGATACATGGGCGAAGAAATCTGCAAAGATCTCGGTGTTGAACTCGGTAAAATGAATGTACAGCACTTTGCCGACGGTGAATTTGAAGTGTCGTTTGAAGAGACGGTGCGCGGCTGCGAGGTATATCTGGTGCAGTCCACATTCCCCAATAGCGATAACCTCATGGAGCTGCTGCTGATGATCGATGCCGCCAAGCGTGCGTCGGCTCATTCGGTCATTGCTGTAATCCCATACTTTGGATGGGCCCGTCAAGACCGCAAGGACAAGCCCCGTGTGTCAATCGCCGCCAAGCTCGTGGCCGATCTGCTCAGTGCTGCCGGAGTCAACCGTGTGATCACAATGGATCTCCACGCCGACCAGATACAGGGATTCTTCAATGTACCTGTGGATCACCTTTACGCCTCATCGGTGTTCATTCCCTATATCGAGAGCCTCAAACTCGAGGATATGGTGATAGCCACTCCCGACGTAGGCGGTGCCAAGCGTGCCAACTCCTATGCCAAATATCTCAATGTGCCTCTGGTTCTCTGCCACAAGCAGCGTGCTAAAGCCAATGTGGTAGAGTCAATGACCGTGATCGGAGATGTGAAGGACAAGAACGTGATACTTATCGACGACATGGTCGACACCGCAGGTACAATAGCCAAGGCTGCCAATCTGATGATGTCGGAAGGCGCCAAGTCGGTGCGCGCCCTTGCTTCGCACGCCATCATGAGTGATCCGGCTTCGCAGCGTGTCGATGACTCTGCCATGACAGAAATGATATTTACTAACTCCATTCCTTTCAATAAGGACTGCAAGAAGGCAACCATCATATCGGTTGCTCATCTGATTGCCGACACCATCCGTCGTGTACACAACAATGAGTCGATCTCGAAGCAGTATCTGTTCAAGTAAAGACTTTACAGGCTCTCTCTCGAAATAAGAGCACACAACTTTTGTTATGATAACTCAGGCGGACGCATGCCAATGACCGTGGCGTGGCGTCCGCCTAAGTTTTTTGAGTCTATGCGTAGAGTGTAGCCACTATGAGGGCTATGATCACGATATCCGTCACTATGTTTACCGGCTGGAAGAGGCGTCGCATTGAGGCTCTTTTGTCGGGATATCGCTCGCGGCGCAAAATATAGCATACAACTACCGATTCGAATGCTATCTTTGCAATCGCACGCATAATTGCCGCCCATAGGGCTATGTCGGCTCATATACTTGAGCCGGATGTAGTCTCTGCCGATGTGCCAGAAGGTGCTCTGATGATAAGCAGGTATGTGATGTTCTACTACGAGTATTATGCCCACATTTTCTGCGGTAATTCCGTGCGTTGTATGGTTTGTATATAAACGGCGAAAGAGATGGCGTCCTCTTTCGAGGGGTCATCTCTTTCGTTTATATCAGTGACGTGTGTCGGTCAGGATGTCTTATTCCTGCTCGGCACGGGGTTCGCGGGGCTGACGGGGACCACGGTCGCCACGGTTGTCGCGACGTGGGCCGCGTTCACCGCGGTTGTTGGCTCCTTCACGACGGGGACCGCGTTCGCCACGTGGAGCACGTTCACGCTCTACGTAGCCTTCGGGCTTGGGCTGGAGCGCACGCATCGACAGACGGTACTTGCCGGTCTTCTTGTCGATTTCGATGAGCTTCACTTCCACTTCGTCACCTTCCTTGAGACCGGAAGCCTCCATGTCGGGCAGACGATCCCATGAGATTTCAGAGATGTGGAGCAGGCCGTCGCGGTTGGGCATGAATTCTACAAACGCGCCGAAGTCGAGTATCGAGCGTACTTTGCCGGTATAGGTCTTGCCTTCTTCGGGCAGAGCCACGATTGCGTTGATCATCGAGAGGGCTTTGTCGATCGACTCCTTGTTGGAAGCGGCTACTTCGATATATCCGCCTTCTTCGATCTCGTCGATTGATACAGTGGCGCCGCTCTCTTCCTGTATGCCCTGGATTACCTTTCCGCCCGGGCCTATCACAGCACCGATCAGCTCCTTGGGAATGAGCATGGTCACGATGCGGGGCACGTGAGGCTTGAAGTCTTCGCGGGGTGCGGGTATTGTCTGGTTGATGATGTCGAGGATATGCAGACGTCCTTCACGTGCCTGCATGAGAGCGCGTTCGAGGATCTCGTATGATAGACCGTCGCACTTTATGTCCATCTGAGTGGCTGTGATGCCGTTTACTGTACCGGTCACTTTGAAGTCCATGTCACCGAGGTGATCTTCGTCACCGAGGATGTCGGAGAGGATGGCATACTTGTTGCCGTCGGATATAAGACCCATGGCGATGCCGGCTACGGGACGTTTCATATTGACTCCGGCGTCAAGCAGGGCAAGAGTGCCTGCACATACGGTGGCCATGGACGACGATCCGTTGGATTCCAGAATGTCGCTCACGATGCGGCATACATAGGGGAAATCGTCGGGGAACATGCGCTTGAGGGCGCGGTGTGCCAGATTGCCGTGGCCGATCTCTCTGCGTCCTACGCTACGCACGGGGCGCGCTTCGCCGGTAGAGAAAGGAGGGAAGTTATAGTGAAGCAGGAAGCGTTCGCGGCCTTGGTTGATAACATCGTCCACTATCTTTTCATCGAGCTTTGTGCCGAGAGTGACAGTGGAGAGTGACTGAGTTTCGCCACGGGTGAACACTGCCGATCCGTGAGGGCCGGGAATGTAGTCTACCTCACACCAGATGGGGCGTATTTCGGTGGTCTTGCGGCCGTCGAGACGGATGCTCTCGTCAAGCACGCAACGGCGCATGGCTTCTTTCTCCACATCGTGGTAGTAACGCTTTACGAGCGGAGTCTTTTCGTCGCGTTCTTCTTCGGGAATCGATTCGATATATTCGTTGCAGATAGCTTCGAAGCTTTCGGCGCGCCAATGCTTGTCGGCACATCCGGCTTTGGCTACAGCATAAGCTTTGTCATAGCATTTTTCATGTACGTCGGCACGCAGAGCCTCATCGTTGACTTCATGGCAATATTCGCGTTTCACTGTCGAGCCTACTTCTTCTGCAAATTCGATCTGAGCCTTGCACTGTACCTTGATGGCGTCATGTGCGGCCTTGAGGGCAGCGAGAAGGTCGGCTTCCGACACTTCGTTCATCTCGCCTTCCACCATCATGATGTTGTCGTAGGTGGCACCTACCATCAGCTCCATATCTGCTTTTTCAAGCTGGTCGAAAGTAGGATTGATGACAAATTCACCGTTGATACGAGCCACACGCACTTCAGAGATGGGACCGTTGAATGGAATGTCGCTCACGGCTATAGCAGCAGATGCGGCCAGTCCTGCCAGCGCGTCGGGTATGTCTTCACCGTCGGTGGAGTAAAGTGTGATGTTGACAAATGTGTCAGCATGATAATTATCGGGGAATAGAGGACGCAGCACGCGGTCAACCAGACGTGCAGTGAGGATTTCGTAATCCGATGCACGGCCTTCGCGCTTCAGGAATCCGCCCGGAAAACGTCCGAACGATGAGAATTTCTCTTTGTACTCTACTTGCAGGGGCATGAAATCGACCCCCTCGCCGGCCTCTTTGGCCGACACTACAGTTGCCAGAAGCATGGTGTTGCCCATGCGCAACTCTACCGCTCCATCGGCTTGCTTGGCCAGTTTGCCTGTCTCAAGTGTGATCTTGCGACCGTCGGGCAGCTCGATGGTTTTCTTAATTGGGTTCAGCATATTTTACGTAAAATTTTCTTTGTCTTTTTTCTTCTGTGAAAAAATCGTACAAAGTTAATAATTAATTATGAGATAATTACCAATATGAGCCTACAAATTGGCGTGTGCTGTGAATTTCACGCGCGTTTTTCTAATCAATTTCAGCGTTGGATGTGTTATATTTGCACAAAGATCCGTTTCTGATTTCTGAATGCATTAAGACTGTTATCGACTATGAAAATGTTTGGCATAGAACTTCGTCGCGACTCGCGTCCGAAGTATCCTTACAAGGTGGGGCTTGCGTTGAGTGGTGGGGGTGCTCGTGGATTTTCACATGCAGGTGCCATCAAGGCCATGCTCGAGGTTGGGCTTGTGCCGGAGATAGTGTCGGGGGTGAGTGCCGGTTCGGTGGTGGCTGTGATGCACGCCGCTGGAATTCCTGCCGATGAGATGGTGGATATGTTCGGCGACATGAAGTTCAACGATTTGTGTGAATGGAAAATGCCGAAAGACGGTTTTTTTTCTCTCGATCCGTTCAAGGAGTTTCTTAAGAAGAACATTCGATATGAACGCATAGAGGATCTGCCTGTGCCTACACTTGTGTGCGCCACGGATTTCGATACAGGTCGTAAAGTGGCGTTCGACCGTGGTCCGTTGGCCGAGTGTGTGGCGGCATCGTGTTGTATCCCCATTGTGTTCAAACCTATAGTGATCGACGGGCACCGCTTTGTCGATGGTGGAGTTATGGCTAATCTGCCGGCTTGGTCGCTGAGAGACAAGTGTGAGTTTTTGGTCGGAATCAACTGCTCGCCTGTGAGTCACGGAGAGGTCAAAGACAATCTGGTGCACATAGCCATGCGTTCTTATGAGTTGATGGCCAAGAACAATGCTGTGCATGATATGGAACTATGCGATATGGTGGTGCGCATGGACGACATAGCAAAATATAAAGTTTTTGATCTCAAGGGCATCATGGGGGTCTATAAGGCAGGATACCGTTCTACCATGCGGTTTTTCGAGTCGAAGGGCATAGAACCCAAGGTGTAGGTTGGAGTGTTTGTCCTGGCTGCACGTCAGGATAAGAACAGCGCTACATTATGTTAGCGGTGTCTCCAACGGAGATGTTCGCGATTGCGATCTCGACCGGTCGTTTATAAAGCGGATAAAAAAAAGAATCTCCGGATGTTGATCCGGAGATTCTGCTATGTTTGCAGTATGTGCGCTATATCTGTCAGTTGATGAACTCTTTAACGCGAGCCAGAACGGCTTGAGGTGTGAAGCCGAATTTTTCGTCAAGCACTTTGAATGGTGCTGAAGCTCCGAAGTGGTCAAGCCCGTAGATGTGTCCGCGCGGACCTACTACCGACTGTAGGGTTGAGGGAAGTCCGGCTGTAAGACCGAATACAGGCAGGCCTGAGGGGATAACGCTGTTGCGGTAGTCTTCGTCCTGATCCTCGAATAGTCCGAGCGACGGTACAGACACCACGCGTGCCTGAACGCCTTCGGCGTCAAGAAGAGCGGCTACCTCGCAGAGAAGCGACACTTCAGAGCCGTTGGCCACGAGTACTACCTGTGGATGGGGAGCGTCCATAACCACGTAAGCTCCCTGGCGCATGCCCTGGGCTTCTTCATAGCGGTCGCCGGTCACACTTGGCAGATCGGTCACGTCCTGACGTGTGAGTATGAGAGCAGTGGGTGTGGATTTGTTTTCCATCGCCATTTCCCATGCTATGGTGGTTTCTGCGCTGTCGGCCGGACGGAGCACAAGCATAGAGCGCTGTCCGGAAAGGTTGCGCAACTGTTCAAGAAGTCTTATCTGTGCTTCCTGCTCCACGGGTTCGTGGGTAGGGCCGTCTTCACCCACTCTGAATGCGTCGTGGCTCCATACGTATTTCACGGGGAGTTCCATGAGTGCAGCCATGCGAACTGCGGGTTTCATATAGTCGCTGAATACGAAGAATGTGCCGCAGGCGGCCATCATTGCGCCGTGGAGTACTATACCGTTCATTATCGAGGCCATGGTAAGTTCGCTCACACCGGCATGGAGAAATGCTCCGGAGAAGTCGCCGTGAGCGAGTGCACCTGTCTGTTTGAGGAAGGCATCGGTCTTGTCGGAGTTGGCAAGGTCGGCGCTCGACACGATCATGTTGCCCACTTTGCGTCCAAGCTCGGCCAGGACGTCGGCCGATGCTGTGCGGGTGGCCACATTGGCCTTGTGGGTTATGGCGCGGTAGTCGATCTGAGGTATCGCACCTTCGATATAGCCTTTGAGTGTGGCTGCCTTGTCGGGATTGGCTTCGGCCCATGCTTTCTGTGCTTTGCGGCGTTCGGCCACGATGCTGCGGAGCTGTTCGCGGCGGCCATCATAGAGAGCCTGGACTTCGGGGCGTATCACAAAAGGTGCTTCGGGATCTCCGCCAAGGTTGCGCACGGTGGCTGCGAAGTCGGCACCTGACTTGCTCAGAGGCTGTCCGTGGGTGCTGCACTGGCCTTCGAAGTTTTTGCCGTCGGCAGTGACGCAGCCGCGACCCATTACAGTGTTGCCTATGATGAGGGTGGGTCGTGCGGTTTCAGCCTGTGCCTCTTCTATGGCTTTGGCCATGGCTATGGGATCGGAGCCGTCGACTTCGATCACATTCCAGTGCCATGCGCGGTACTTGGCTGCATAGTCCTCGGTGTCTACGGCGTCGACATCTGTCGAAAGCTGCACTTTATTGCTGTCGTAGAACATTATGAGGTTGCTCAACCCGAGAAAGCCTGCTATGCGGCCTGCTCCCTGGGAGATTTCTTCCTGAATACCTCCGTCGGATATGAAAGCGTATGTCTTGTGCGCCCATGTTTCGCCGAAGCGTGCCACGAGGAATCGCTCGGCTATGGCTGCGCCCACGGCCATGGTATGACCCTGACCGAGCGGACCGGAGGTGTTTTCCACGCCGCGCATTGGATCGAGTTCTGGATGGCCGGGAGTCACACTGCCCCACTGGCGGAACTGCTGCAGCTCGTCCATGGTGTAGTAGCCGCACATGGCCAGTACGCTGTAAAGCATCGGCGACATGTGGCCGGGATCAAGGAAAAACCGATCGCGGGCTATCCACATGGGATCGTCGGGATCGGTGACCAGATACTGCGAGTAGAGCACGTTGATGAAGTCGGCACCGCCCATTGCGCCGCCGGGATGGCCAGACTTGGCTTTTTCAACCATCGAAGCTGCCAGCACACGTATGTTGTCGGCCGCCGAATCCATGATTTTCTTATCCATGAGTAGGGTAGATTGTAGTGTTTTGTTATTCTGCTGCAAAAGTAGTCAAAACCGCGCACTCCGGCAAATTAAATCGCTGTGCTCTTCCGAAAGACTGTAAAAAACATGAGTGCCGTCAGACAGATGTCTGTCGACGGCACTCGTAAAGTTTTATTATGTACGTGTGGATGATTTAGTCTTCCATCACGCCTTCTTTTACTTCTTCTGCGATTACGTCGGCTGAAGCGTCACGACGGGTTACACGCGAACCTATCACTGCGTAGTAGAGCAGGTAGGCAGTTGCAGCGAAGAGCACCCAATAGCTTGCAAGGTAGCCGCCGAGGTCGGCTACATAGCCCTGTATGAGAGGCAGGATACCGCCTCCGCATACCATAACCATGAAGAATCCGGATGCTACGGCTGTGTACTTGCCAAGACCTTCGGCTGCAAGGTTGAAGATGCCGCCCCACATTACAGAAGTGCAGAGACCGCAGATTACGAGCAGCAGGATGTTGACTGGAACTTTTGCTCCGACGAAAGGTATGGTCACTGCGATTGCAGGGTTGAGAAGTATTGCGCCGAGGATAAGCAGAAGTGCTATGGAAGATACTGTGGTAAGCATCATTTTGGGTGATACCATACCGCCCACGGCGCCGCCGATGAGACGACCACAGAGCATCAGGAACCAGTAAGCTCCCACTACCGAGCCTGCTACGGTGGTGTCCATAGCCAGTTCATTGGTCATGTAGAGGTTTGCCATATTGGGAATGCCTACTTCGATACCAACATAGAGGAATATGGCTACTACACCGCCTACATAGTGGCGGAATTTGAGTGCGCCTGCAAGTGTGGGCTTGGCAACTTTTTTGCCGCCTCGTTTAAGTTCTTCGAGGATCGGTTCGGGGAGTTTGGAAAGCAGAAGCACTATCAGCGCGAGAGCGAAGATGCCCATGGCCACATAAAGAGCCGGGCGGGCATTGATGAGCGACAGTCCCTTGAGGCTTCCGCCCATAAGATAGCCCACGAGCACAGGGCAGATAGTGGCTGCAAGTGAGTTGATGGAGCCGCCGAACTGAAGGAGCTGGTTGCCGGTCTTGCCGCCGCCGCCGAGAGTGTTAAGCATCGGATTGACAACGGTGTTGAGCATACACATGGAAAATCCTGCAACGAAAGCGCCTGCCAGGTATACTGAGAATATTGTGTCGTTGCCCTCAAGAGTGGAAGATACAAACATCAGGCCTACACCTATGAGGCCTACGAGCACAGCTGCGATTGCTGAGAATTTGTAACCTTTTTTCTGGAGTATCATACCTGCCGGCAGACCCATGAAAGCATAAGCTATGAAGTTGGCAGCATTGCCGAGCTGCGATTGGAGTGCGCTCAGACCGAGCTGCTCTTTGAGTATAACTCCGAATGGATTCTGGAAACCTGTAACGAACGAAATCATCGCAAACAGGAAAAACATTACGATAATTGGTAATGTGTAATTCGGTTTTTGATTGGTAGTCATTTGGATAATGATATTAAGGGTTTATGATTTTCATGGTTATCTGCCGCATACATGGCATCACGATAGCGCAAAGTTAAATAATATTTTGGATAGAACTGAAAAATTATGAGGGATTTTTGCAAAATCCCTCATAATGTTATGGTAAAGAAGTGGTCGATAGGTCGCGGTAGAAGTCAATATTGGCGTTCTCCGAATATGTCGGTGCCTATGCGCACGAGTGTGGAGCCGCATTCGATAGCTGTGCGGTAGTCGCCGCTCATGCCCATCGACACGGTGTCAAATCCGCGCAGGTCGGGCGCTATGTCGGTGCGTATGGCTCTGAATGTGTCGGCTATGCGCATGAAGTCGGCTTTTACACGCTCGCTGTCATCGGTATTCGAGGCCATGCCCATTACGCCGCATATATGGGTGGCGCGGAGCGATTCGAAAGCTCGGCGGCGGAAGAAGTCGATCAGCTCTTCGGGTGTGAATCCGAATTTAGTCTCCTCGGCGGCCACATGCAGCTGCATGAGCACCCGGCTCACTGTCCCGGCTCGTTCCGACTCGCTGTCTATGAGATGCAGCAGGCGTTCGGAGTCCACGCTCTCTATCATGGCCACGCGTCCCACGAGCTGGCGCACCTTATTGGTTTGCAGGTGGCCAATGAAGTGCCAGCGCACGTCGGCCGGCAACTGTCCGGTCTTGGCCAGAAGTTCCTGTACGCGGCTTTCGCCAAACACGCGCTGTCCGGCATCGTAGGCTTCGCGCAGTGCTTCTACGGGATGGAATTTTGATACGGCACAAAGCGTCACTCCTTCGGGGAGCGACGCATGTATGCGCTTTATGTTGGCTGCTATGTCGGGCATGTCGGCGTATAGTGCGTATTACTCTTCTGCGGTCTTGGAGCCTGCAAGCAGTTTTGCTCCGTATACGTCCATGAGCGGCGTTTCAGCGAGCGACACGAGTTCGAAGTCGGCCATGGTACCCTTCATGCCGTCCATGAAGTTGTCGTAGGCATTTTTAAAGTCACTGCCGGCAACGAGTATGAGCGATGTGGTCTTCTTTTCCACGGCGGTCTTTTCGTCGATGGTTATGAACGCCACTTTGGCCAAGTACCATTTGTCGGCGGTGTCGTCGCGGAATATTTCCGATATTTTGGTGCGTTTCACGGCGCTTATCGAGAAGTCGCCGGAGATGAAGGGAGTCTGTTCCTCGATGATGCGGGCCTCGGCTTCGGTAAACGACAGTGCGTCCACCAGATACGGTTCGTTGACCTTCTTGAGCAGGCCGTTTTCCATCATTTTATCGTAGCGTACTTTACATTCAAACCAGTTTGCCATATTTGTGAAATAAGTTTTTTGTTTATAATGTTTCCTACTGCAAAGATACTAAGAAATATCAATGCCGGCAGACTATTTTTGCCGAATAATCCAGATCGGTTCCGTTGACTTTGAGCAGATAGATGCCCGATGCGAGCGACTGTGTGCTTATCGACAAAGTGTTGGTGCGGCCTGAAGCTTCTGACACACATCGGCCCTGCATGTCGTAGAGCGATGCCGACAGATGCGATGCTCCGGCGGCGGTAATGTCATATCCCGATGTAGTAGGTGTCAGTATCACACTTGTTGCCGGATCGGCAGCCACAGAACCTGTCGATGCGTTTGCCAGTATGTATCTCAGACCCTCGGCTGCGTTCACCTTGCCGTAGCCGCAGCGTTCGGGCGAGGCCTCGGTGTGTGAGTCGTGAGTCGAAGAGGCTTCGATTATGCGCATAACATCGCTCATGGTCAGCGACGGATCGGCCTGAAGCCACAATGCGAGCACTCCGGTCATGACCGGACATGCCATCGATGTGCCTTCCATCGGACCCCAGTAGTGTGTGGCTGATCCGTTTTTTGCCGAGGCCGTCATTGTAGCGGCTGTCTCACCATAGTCATCTCCATATCCGCCGTCGATGTAATATCGGCTGAACGATGACATGATCATTGATCCGGGAGCTGCTACATGCGGTAGCTGGCGACCGGAGAAGTCGTGGCCATAGCTTGAAAATGACGCACATCCTCCTGCGGTTTCCGACGTGTTGTCTGACGATCCACCCAGACCGGTCCATGAGGTGAGTGTGGAGTATGCACCCACAGCCAGTACGTTTTCACCACATGCCATGCCGCTTATGCTGCAATCAGGTGTTCCGGCGGTAAATCCTTTTAGAGGTGAAGACGAGGGGTTGTAACGGTCGGTAAGCTCTGAATATCCGTCAAAGTATATGTCGGCACGCTGTCCGGCCTGCCCGGTGACAGTAATAGCGAAACGTCCTGAGCTTGGACGAGATCCGTCGAAGTATAGATATACGTTGTAGCGTCCGTTGTTGACATCCACTCCCGAGTAGGCGTAGATACTGCCGTATCGGGTGTTGGTGCCTTTGGTTATCTCCTGTTCTCCGTTGCCAGTCGAAGTCTGGATTGTGGTCAAGTTGGTTATTAAGCCGGAGCTGCTCACCGTGCCTATGGTCACCTTGAGCGGCTCTGAGTCGGAAGCCCATATATCGAGAGCTCCGTAGTTGGCGTCTGCGATGAGATTGTTGTAGTATAAGCTTGTTTTCACCGACTTGTCTGATTCGGTGAATATCTTGCTTATCGAAATGTTTTTGTCTCCTTCGTTGCCGGCTGCCACGCAGATGAGCGCTTCTTCGCCCATGCGGTCGAGCGCGGCCGAGAAGTCATCGGTGCCGTCGTGCGGGCCGCTGTTGGATCCAAGCGATAGGTTTATGGCCGCCGGCTTTCCCTGCTCGCGGGCATAGTCAATGACTTTCTGTACTCCCATCAGTATGTTGGCGTCGTAAAGTTCGCCACAGCTCAGAGCGAGAGAAGCGTCGGGGGCTACGCCGTAGTGAGGCATTGAGCCGGTCGATTTTGTCGATCCGTTCATGTATGTCGAGCTGCCCTTGTAACCGCCGCCCATTATGCCGGCCACGTGTGTGGCGTGAGTTTCCTGACTGTCGTCGGTGGTAAATGATCCTACTGTCGACGATGTGTACTCGCGCACCGACGATCCTTCGCCGGTTATGTGCCACAGGCGCTCCACACGGCCCGAGAAATTGAGGTGGTTCGGGTCGAGGCCGCCGTCCATCATGCCCAGTATCACGCCGCTGCCGGTAAAGGCCTGTGATGGAGTTCCTGCAGTGGTTATACCCGAGTGGGCTTCGTCGATGCCTGTGGCTGCACGTGCCGATTTCATGAGCATGCGTTTGCGCCCGCCAAGGCTCACGCTACGCACGTTGGGCATTGCGGCCATTGTCTCTATGTCTGTCATGGGAACATTCACCAGAGCTATGTCGCCGAGATCGGCCGTTACCTCATAGCCTTCGGCTGTGAGCGACTCCGCTGTGTGTCCGTCAGACATACGCACTATTGCTCCCACTGTCGGTACGCTGTCGGCCGCACCGCGTGATGTAATATGTGTGGCATTAAACCGGTTGATCGCATGGCGTCCGGCCGGATTGATCTTGTTTTGGCCGAACGAGGCTGTCGATATAGACAAAACGATTGCAAGTGTAAATATTTTCTTCATAGGCTTGAATGATTCGGGTGCCAAAATTAGCTTATTTCGGGTAGTAGACAGATGGGTTTAACTATCATTAACACACTGAGTGTGATTCTGCGGCATCTTAAAAACAATCTGCGGGGAGAGTCCGTTATGGCCTATCCCCGCAGTATCAGTGTCATGGCTCGAAACCTTGTCAGAGGGTCACCTTTCTGGTGAATCGGAAGCCCTCGCCGCGAGCCTCAAGTATGTAGATGCCGCGTTGCAGGCTTGAAGCGTCCACCGATACCGAGCTGTCGCCCGATACCGAAGCCGAGCTCACGGGACGTCCCTGCAGGTCGTAGAGAGTGGCGGTGATGCC